>CAMWOF010000006.1 GCA_947175805.1 uncultured Clostridiaceae bacterium | reverse complement strand
CTGCTGAATCGGGAATGGCAGTTTTTTTGTGGAACCGTAATAGGAAAAATCAAATTCCCGGGAAAGCCTTTCGAGTAATATCATTCTGTCACGGTTTGCAATTCTCCGTCCAAGCAGTGCAAAAGCGTAATAATAAGAATCAGATATTTCATATTTGTTTTTATAACCGTTCGGCATTACAGAATTTAAAATCTCACAGGTTTTGTCATCTAAACAGTTATATATGGTATCCGTTCCCCATTTTCCGGTATAGTAGTCAAAAAGATAATAAAAATGATCTTCTATGGGTTTTGGAAGACTGTGATGCTGTTCCAGCTTTTCAAACTCATCTGTATCATAAAGGTTTCCTACAAAAGAGATATCACCAGAAAAGCGTGTAATGTCATCATCTGTAATAATCGTTCCTCCGATGCGGCTGATATTGGCAGCAAGAGGCGTATAGTATAGATGTTTTGGATGAAACCGCTGTTTTACAATGCAGTATTCATCATAATCAAATACATGGGTAAAATTGTATGGGCTTTGTATTTGCCGGGTGTGTAAAGGCAGCGTCAATGAGTCATAGGTCTGGCTGACATAAGGCACCTTCTTTTGTTCACATACAAATGAGATTTCGGAGATAAAATTATAGGATAATACAAACCAATAGTCATCCTGCTCAAGCTTATGGGATAATTCATCAGAAATATCCTGCTGACTGACATCAGAATAGGATATAAACCGTTTGTCAAAAAAATCCATGGGATAATCCTGTTCTATAAAAGCCCAGGCAATATCGTATGTAGAGAAATTATCGGTGTATACAAAAAGTATTTTTTTCATAGCGGATTTCCCTTCTTATCGAATGATGCGGCTGACAGTATCTAAAATGCATTGCAGCCGGTGTCTGTAGGTGTGATTGTTCTCTATTGCAGCCAATCCTGCACAGGCAATACGCTGACGCTCGTCTTCGTGCTCCAGATAATATCCCGCCTTATCAAACAGCTCGTCATAATCGTGATATATGACCAGTTCCTGGTCAGGCTTAAAGCAGTCGTATAACTCCTCCTGATAATTAGTGAGCAAAAAGCCGCCGGCGCCTAATACATCAAAGCAGCGGAGCGGGATTCCGGACACAATACTGTGCAGGGTGATATTGAGGTTAATGCGGCTATAGAAATAGACCTTGCTCAGAGCATCATAGTAATTGACACCGGGGTAGCAGGATACGTTATTTAAAATGCTGGTATCTGCAGTTTTTTTTGTGTACAGCCGCATATCAAATGTACCTGCCAGCATATTTAAAATATGAATCCGTTCCCGGCTGGCGATTGGCTTGCTGAGAAGGATATCGCCAAAGCATCTGGTATTGGGCATAGATTCCGTGTTTTTTAAATAATCCGGTAGTCTGTTTTGTAAGTAATCAGCATCTTCCCTGCTAAACCACTGAAATATTTGCTCATGATTCCACTTTCCCTCAAAATATGTAAATGCCTGTTCAAAAAAGTCCTGCTCTTTTGGGTTTAACACAGGCTTCAAATCCACATAGGTGTTTTGCTGGTATAAGTCCCCTGCAAAGCTGATATCACATCCATAGTATTCGGAATCAGCAGGCGTAACCGGAATGGCCCGTATGCGTTCTGTGTTTGCGGCCAAGGGCAGATGAAACAGGTTCGGAATGGAAAAATGCTGTCTCAGATAATCATATTCCGCCCTGTCAAACACAAAAAGTATATTGTAAGGATTCTCAACTGTTTTATTATATAGAGAGTGCAGAATGGAGTCATATGTCCAGGCAGCATATGGGACATGCAATTTCGTACAAATATCTGATATATAAGGCACATATCCGTAGGATAAAACAAAATCATAATGGGAAGCTGACAGTTTGTTAGAGAACATTTCTATAAGACGGGAATCAGATTCATAGGTAAAAAAGGATTCGTTGATAGTATCTGTCTCAATCTCCATCTGCTTTAATGTTAGCAGTATATCGTAGTTTTGAAAGTAATCGGTGTAAATATATAACAGCTTCATCTGATTCTCCGCACATAGAATTTTTTATAGAATTATTATAGCAGATGCCTGAAAAAAAACAATACAATTCGCCCCCCTTTTTGCTTTAAAGCTGATATATGCCTTGCAAAACATCCTGGTCAGGTATAAAATATTTATTATTAAAAATATTGCATGCAGGGTAGTGTAAAGGACATATGAAAGGGGGATGTTGATGGTGGAAAGCAGACTGTTAGAGTTGGGAAAAGAGTGTCTGATGTGGATAGAACAGGCGATATATGCGTTTAGAATCAATCATCCCGGAGATGGCTTCCGTATGGTGAAGAAATTATCTGGCTATTTGATGGAGTGGTATAGATTATATCAACAGGTCATGGCTGGTTCAGAGGAGCCTGGCGAGAGTGAGGAATTAGCACAGGCTTTACAGGCAGTTTTGAATGCAATTGAGGAAAAGGACGGAATATTGATTGCCGATATGCTTGAGCTTCGGCTTCGGCCGCAGTTATACCGGATTCAGGCGTGTCTGCTTCAAGCCGGGGTTTTGTATTATGATTTTGAAGTCTTCAGGCATAATATGACACTGCTGAATATACATATGCCGGGGCTTGCTGACAAGCTGTACCCAAAAGCTGCAAAGCTGGCAGAGAGCGATTTGAAACAGCTCTGGGAGCACGAGTGTGCAGAGTATATATTATCCGGAACCTTAGAGCCGACATCGAGCGGATATGCAACCTGCGCAGTGTCCGGCGGCGAAAAAAAATGCTATGTGCACAGTAATGCGAATCCGCTATGGGAGGCATATTTGCAGGCATTTCAATATTACGATGAAGAAAATGAAAAATACTTTTGTTTTGGCATGGGATTGGGCTATCTTCCACAGGCATTGATGGATTTAGATTGCAGTATAGACTTGGTTGTATATGAACTGAATATGGATAGTCTGCGTATGTCCATGCTTGTTAATTCCTTAGACTGGCTGTTTGGACAGAGGAATGTCCAGTTGGTTTTCGACCCGGCACTGGAACGGCTTTCAGAATTTTTGTCAGAGGAGGCAGTGAACATTTTTCTGCCAGGGACAATATGGTCAGTGAAGGATGAGCAGGTTCGGGAGAGACTGGAGCTTTTAAACATGCAGGATACAAATGTGAGGAGCCGGAAACGAGAGTTTATTCGTAATTTTCGGTTGAATTGCCGCAGCTGCAGTCGTTATGTTGATGATTTGCAGATGGAGTTTGAAGGAAAAAATGCGCTCATTGTTGCAGCAGGTCCTTCCCTCAATAAAAATTTGCATATGCTAAAGGAAGTGCCTTCAAATACAATCATAGTGGCTACAGGTACGGTATATAAGCTTTTGCTGAAAAATGGAATTATACCGGATTATGTAGTGTTTTCTGAAGCGCGAGAAGCGGTTTATGCCCAAGTAGAAGGGTTGCTTGAGCAGCAGGTGCCAATCGTGGTGGGCAGTACCGCATATTACCGCATTGCGATGGATTATGAGGGGCCTGTGTATTTGGTGTGTCAGGAGGGATATCAAAAAGCGGTATCTTATGCAAAAAAAAAGGGATGGGGCATTTATGCCAGTGGCGGTGGTGTGGCTACAATTGCGCTGAGCGTTTGTGTGCAGCTAGGCTGCCGGGAAGTAGCTTTTATTGGACTGGATTTATCATACACAGACGAAAGGACGCATGCAGAAGGAACAAGACAAGATAAACGGATTCCACTCTCAGAGTTAAAGCCGATGCCGGGAGCATGTGGGGGAACTGTTTATGTGAGCAAGGCTTTTCAGATGTATCGGGAATGGATAGAAAATTTTGCAGCGGATTTAAGTGGTAAGCGGTGTAGAAGGATTATTGATGCAACGGAGGGCGGCGTCTTGAAGAAAAACTTGCAGATTATGCCGTTGGCACAGGTGTTTAGAGAGTGGGAGGATGAATGATACATATAGAACCAGTACATAAAAAGGTTTTATCGGTAGTTGGATAAATGGAGGTATTATGATAGAGAAAGTTGGACAGGTTATACTGAATTATGAATTTTACAAGGGAGAGGATTTGTATAGTGACGGTGAGATAGAAGACTGGCTGCTGCAATTTGCCAGAGAGGGATTGGTAGAGCAGGCGCTGCAATCCAATAAGGTATGGCCTGTATTCTATCATTTTACACCGATTAGACAGCATATACTGGAGTGGTATCCAATGAAGCAGGGGGCATCTGTCCTGGAAATCGGTTCCGGCTGCGGCGCCATTACAGGGGTCTTAAGCCGTATGGCAAAGCGTGTGGTCTGTATTGAGCTGTCAAAGAAACGCTCTCTGATCAATGCCTACCGGAATCAGGATTGTGAAAATGTAGAAATTATGGTAGGGAATTATGAGGATATACAATTAGAAGAACGGTTTGACTATATAACACTTGTTGGCGTGCTGGAGTATGCGGAATATTATACGCACAGTGAAAAACCGGCAAGGGATATGCTCCGACAGCTTAAGGCGATGCTGAAGCCGGATGGCAAAATACTGATTGCCATAGAGAACCGGATGGGATTAAAGTATTTAAATGGCGCCTGTGAGGATCATACCGGCGGTCTGTTTGACGGGTTATATCAATATCATGGTGAGAAGGGCGTCAGGACATATACGAAATGGGAATTAGAGCATCTACTTGCGGATGCTGGCTATGCGGGACAAAAATTTTACTATCCGCTGCCGGATTATAAGCTGCCCCGGCTCATTTTGTCTGATGAATCTCATTTAGCCGCAGGCTGTATGCAGGGGATGACGATATCTTACGATAGAGATAGATATGTTTTTTTTGATGAAGATATGGTGTGGGATACGCTGTGCAGAGACGGTGAGTTAGGATATTGGTCAAATTCCCTTTTTGTTGAGGCAGGGTTAGAGCAGGCGGCATTGTCAACCGTGGAAAGCGTGTTTTATTCCTATGCTAACCGCAGCAGAAAACGTATCATCCGAACCATGATTCTAAACAGGGCTTCGGGGAAGACAGTGGTAAAGTCAGCGTTATATCCGGAAGGGAAGGAGCATTTGGATTCCCTTTTGTATCATTATGAGAGAATGTCGAACTTATATAAGAATGTCAATGTTGTTCCGCCGGTAAGGGCCGGGGAAAGTATAGAATTTGCTTTTATAGAGGGGGCAAAGCTGCAGGATTTGTTATTGCAGGATGCCTGTGATAAAGAAAAAACAAGACAGAGGGTGCTGTCCTTCATGGACAGAATCTTAGATTTTAATGAGGAGTATTTAACAGAGTTCAAGCTGACAGATGATTTTGCCAACGTATTTGGTGAGACGAATATGGATGGCGAACCGGCTGTGTCTGTTGCAAATATTGACTGCATATTTTCAAATTTTGTGGAGAGAGGCGGAGAATTATACTGTTTTGACTATGAATGGGTATTTTTCTTTCCGGTTCCAATTTCGTTTATCCGGTATCGTATGCTGAAAAGTTGGTATGCCGACGTACGGGGATATTTGCCGTATGAGGAAGTAAATGATTTTTTTGAGGATTATGGTATTACGTCTGATTTATTGGCGAAGCTTGACAATATGGAAAGACATTTCCTGGAATATGTGCAGGATGGGGAACCTGGATACGAGTATACTGCGCAGTATATGAAAAACGAAATATCCATTGATGATATTACAGATATTATTAATACAATGACAGAGAACAATGCGCAATTGACGGAAGAAAAAGAGGTGCTTCAAGGTCGTGTGGATGCGCTGGAGGAGCAATTAAAAATAACAGAAAAGAAACTGGATATGCACCTGCAGAATGAGGCAAGATTAAGGCGCAGACTTGAGCAGAGATAAGACCGAAGAATTTGATTTTTAGATTTCGATAAGCTTTGGGGCAGGAGCGGGGATATGATGAGTAATGATAGCTTGAGGATTCTTTTTTTTGACTGGACAACCTTTGGGGATATAGATATTGTAGAGGCATTTACAGCGCTGGGGCATGAGGTGATAATCTCAAAGCTGAAACCGAAATCCGAGGTGCGGGATGCAGACTTTGTGCTGCAGTGTGCGGATATGCTGAAGAAGCATGAGGTGGCGTGCGTATTTACGTCGAATTTCCAGCCGGTGACGGCGGAGGCCTGTTTTCAGGCTAATGTGCAGTATATTGCATGGGTATATGACAGTCCGCAGCTTTTGCTGTACAATCAGGAGATTACATATCCGACCAATTCCGTGTTTATATTTGATTCCAGGCAGTGTGAGGCGTTGGAAGCAATGAATATCCCCAATATTTATTATATGCCACTGGCAGTGAATACAAAGCGCCTGGATAAGCTGCAGGCGACAAAAGAGCAGCAGTCGCATTACGCATGCGATGTGGCATTTGTAGGTTCACTTTACAATGAGGAGCACAATCTATTTGAGCGGCTCAGGGCAAGGCTTACAGACTATGATACAGGCTATCTGGAAGGCATCATGCAGGCGCAGAAAAATGTATATGGATACTATTTCATGGAGGATATTTTGAGGAGCAGTGATATCCTGAAACGGATAAGTGAGGCAATGCCATATGGGGCTTCCGAGGATAATTTTTCTCCGGCGGAATATATCTATGCAAATTATTTTTTGGGAAGGCGGCTTGCAACCATAGAACGTATGGAAAAGCTTCTGCTTCTCAGCTCAAGATGTGATGTACATGCTTATACAGAGGGGGATACGACAGGTATTAGTGGTATAAAAAATATGGGCAGCGTGGAATATTATGAGGAAATGCCGCTGGCGTTCCGCCATGCAAAAATAAATATTAATATAACGCTCCGCACGATTCAAAGCGGTATTCCCCTGCGATGCTTTGATATTATGGGAAGCGGCGGATTTCTTCTCACAAATTATCAGGAGGATTTTTTGCCGCTGTTTGAGCCGGGAGTGGATTTTGTATATTACGAAAGCAGTGAGGATATGCTGGAGAAAGTGGATTATTATCTGAGGCATGAGGATGAACGGCAGGAAATTGCCAGGCATGGGCATGATACAGTTATGAAACATCACGCCTATACGGACAGGCTTAGCAGTATGTTGGATGTTGTTATGGAAAAAATGGCACAACAAGGCGGGCAATAGGAAGAGCTGATTATGCTGGCGGAGACTGTTTATGACAAGGATGCCAGATAAGCCTTTTTTACGCGGTACAAATCTTCCAGGGTCAGATTAGGCAGTTCCAAAAGCTCAAGTAATAATTCCTCCCGTTGATTGCAGGAAGAAATATGCGGGTTATGCCGCCAGTTTGGAAAGTATTCAAATATCTTTTCTTTCATAATTGTGAATATCTCAGGAATCTCATCAAATCGTGTAAAAACAATATATAACGTATTCAGGTAAAATCGTTTAATGAAATTCCATTCCAGGACTTCATGGAAAAGCATAAATGCCCCCCGCTCCTTGTACGCTTCTATGATGCCGACCTCAATATCCAGCCGGTCTAAGTGATGCAGGGCATTTTTTGTTGCCGTGGTTGATGATGTATTTACATAATAATGATATAAAACCTCGTCTAGGACATATAGATTCTTTATGTACAGATGTAAAACCATGAGCCAGTAATTGTCTTCATATGCCACATGCTCCGGAAACCATATATTATTTTCCATAATGCAGGATGTCTTATAGATAGCGCTCCATATGCTGCCTGTTTCCCCGCAGTCTCCATAGTCCGGCACATCCCAAATAAAAAAGCCTTCGCGCTGTTCAAACGTATAGGAGACGTTCCTTTGCCGGCTGTTGTCTGTCGCATGCTCGCCAACATATGCATCTCTTGTGCATTTGCACTGCACCATATCGTATTTGCCGTCGAGGGCACAGGAATATAGTTTCTCGTACATGGAAAATTCTATCCAGTCGTCTGCGTCCACAAAGCCGATGTAATCGGCGGTAGCGTATTGAAGCCCGATATTTCTGGCACCGCCCTGGCGCAGGTTTTCCTCATAGGTAATGACCAGAACATTGTCAGGATACTGCTGCTCCCATGCTTTTAGCTTATCCAGCGTGTGGTCGGTGGATGCATCATCTACGAGAATTACTTCCAGATTCTCTATACCAATCGTCTGGTTTACAATAGTGTTCATACATCGGTCAATATAATTTTCTGCGTTGAAGCATGGAATAATTATGCTGATTAGCGACATGGATAAAGCACCTCCGCACTTGCATTACGTTTTCATAATGCCAGACTCGTTTCGTATATATTCTATTTTGCCCGTACGCTTTAAAAAAGTCAAGAAAATAATTCCTTTGTTATGCCGTCTGCTTGTGACTTGTAAAAAATCATGATATAATAATTCCATTAAATATAGGCTTGATATACTATAATTGGTAACGTGTTGATTGAAGGAGCAGATGATGTCTTATTTTGAGGAAAATATAAAGATAATTAAACAGCGAGATATTGTGCTTTATGAGCAATTGCAATTACAGCAGGCACATCTGGTTGACAGGGTAGAGGCATCGCCTGCAAAAGATGGTGACAGCTATTTAAAAGTGCGTCTTCATGGGCAGTGGGTGGCATTTAATAGTACATACCACCCTGTAAAGGAGGCAGCGTCATTCGCTAAGCAGTACGAGTCGATGCCGCCTTATGGAAGAGTGCTTTTTCTGGGCTTTGGAAACGGCTGTTTTTGCAGAGAATTGATTAATGTATCCAAAAAGGATTATGGGGAGATGGAGGAAGGTGCAAGGGTAAAATTTGCATTTTATGAGCCGGACAGCCAGATTTTTTTGTATGTGATGCAGATGTATGATTTATCGGATATACTGGGCAACGAGGATGTTTTTATATTTGTACAGGGATTGAATGACAATCTTTTGTCCGGATGGTGTAACCGGAATCTGGATGTTTTAAATGAAAAGGCATTTCTGTTAGGCGCGCTGCCAAAGTATGCCGAGCATTATGCGGATGCATATGAGAGAATACTCTCCTTGCATGATAGAGCAGTGGAAACTCTGCATTTGTATGCAAATTCTAAAAAAAAGATGGGAACGAAGTCTGCGAAAAACGGTATTTACAATCTGATTCACGAACAGGGGAGCGACAGCCTTTCTGACTTTGCGCAGCGTTACCCAGGGAGGCTGCCATTTGTTATTGTATCTTCCGGTCCCTCTCTTGCAAAAAGTCTGGGCCTGCTTCAGGCATTGGCCGGTAAAGTATTTATTATGGCAGTGGATTCTGCGGCAGCTTATCTGATGAAACATGGAGTAAACCCAGATGGTATTATGTGCATGGATCCAATCAAGCTGCCGGCATTATTTACACCGGATATGCGGGAGATTCCGTTTTTTGTGCATACGGAGTTTAATCATGAGGTTTTGGATTCGGTGCGGCCTAAGCACATTTATTTTGTTTCTTCTTATCTGGATTATGAAAGGATAATGGCAGAGCGCAGGGGAGATGAGATGCCGGAGCTGGATACAGGAGGCTCGGTGGCGACCATGGCCTTTGCTTTTGCAGTGTATCTTCAGGTTGAACATGTAATATTGATTGGTCAGGATTTGTGTGTGACTTCGGGTGCATCCCATATTACGTCCGCGGTAGACCGTGCCGTTACAGAGCAGGCATACATAGAGGTGCCTGGAAATCTGGAGGCGAAAGTATATACATACAGTGATTTTTGTTCTTTTCTCGAATGGTTTCAGGATACCATACAAAAACACAGGGAGCTTCAAGTGATTAATGGAACTGCAGGGGGCGCAAGAATTGAAGGTGCAGTATATATGCCATCCGAAGAGCTCTGCGCTTATGTGGAGAAGATGGGTGCGGAGCATGACTATAAAAGGTTTATGGAATTTATTTACAGGGATACAGAGGACAAAATGACTGAAGGAGCAGAGTTGTATGATAATATCCAAAAGCGTCTGTCAGAGATAAAACCCTTGCTGACGCATGGCTTAACGGTACTTGGGGAAGACATGATCCGGCAAAGTCTGGACACCGAAGGCGGAATGAGGGATATTGTTGAGCGGCTGGACGAGATACAGCAGGCACTTTCTGGGATTCCTGAATTTGAACTGCTTGAGCACGCCTGTGTAGAATCCGAGGATGCATATATGGCAGTGTTGGCAGATGCTGTTCCGGAGGGGACAGCGGCTGTACAGAATATTTTGGAAATATACAAACAGTACTATAATATATTGTTAGAGAAAATTAACGTGGTAGATGCATGGTGTACGGAAGCCAAACGGGGTAGAGCTTTATGATTGAGAGAAGAACAGAAGATTTTGTTGCAGACCAGCATATGGCGCTGGTAGAGGCAATGCAGAAGGTAGATGATAATTCAAACGGAATCCTGTTTGTCACTGATGAGAATGACAGGCTGTGCGGCACATTATCAGATGGGGATATCAGAAGATGGATTATCCGTACGGGCAGGCTGGATGCGGAAATTTGCTTTGCAATGAATAAAAATCCCAAATATGTTACAGTGGATGATGTGCAGAATCCATACAGCTATATGGAGGCAGAAAAAATCCGTGCACTGCCAATACTGGACAAAGATGAATGTATTCATGCGATTGTGTTTGCAAATGATAAAGCAAATCACCCTGTAATAAAAACAGAAAGTTTGAGGGATATTCCAGTAGTTATTATGGCAGGCGGTGAGGGTACCAGGCTGTATCCATACACGAAAATTTTGCCAAAACCATTGATTCCTGTTGGCGATGTTCCTATTATGGAGCGTATCATAGAATATTTTTACCGCTATGGCATTAAGGACTATTATGTTACGGTGAACTATAAAAAAACTATGATTCGTTCTTATTTTTCAGAGGTGAGCAGGCCATATCATATTCAATATATTGAAGAGGGTTGTCCATTGGGGACGGCAGGAAGCTTAAGCTTAATAGATAAGACTTTTGATGCGCCGTTTTTTTTGACTAATTGTGATATTTTGATTCAGGCAGATTATGAGGATATTTATAATTACCATAGAAAATCCGGCAATGTAATTACTATGGTCACAGCTCTGAAAAATGATCGTATTCCATATGGAGTGGTGTATGCAAAGGAGAACGGAGAGGTGTGCCGGATAGAAGAAAAGCCAAGACGCTCTTATTTCGTGAATACCGGAATGTACGTTATAAATCCGCAAATCATCCAGATGATACCAAAGGATACTTTTTTTCACATGACAGATTTGATGGCGCAGGTGATGCAAAAGGGGCTAAAGGTAGGTATGTATCCGGTGAGTGAGGATTCTTTTTTGGATATGGGAGAGTTGGAAGAACTGAAGCGAATGGAAGAGAAGCTTGATTTGAAGCATCAATAGATCAAGGAGGAAGAGTAAGTATGTATTGCAGGGAATCCAGTGAGGATCTGCGGCAGATTGTCATAAAACAGGTGAATAATTTTTTCTGTAAGGAAACACGGATACCTTTAGCTATGGTGGAGCAGGCACTGAAAAGAACGGAGCATGCATTTTCAAAGGCGGTGAATAAGTATTACCATAATGAGTCTGGAGAAACTGTATTTGACAGGATGCATTCTGTGCAGTATGCAGCTTTTTTATGGTTTTTATCGAATACCTTAAGCGAAGAGGCAGATTTTAAGGATTCAGCAACAGATGTTTATTATTTAAACAAGGTGCTTCACAGCGTGGACTGGTATCATGAAATTGCGCTGCCTGCGATATGGCGTGCAGAGCATCCGGTAGGTACTGTTTTGGGCAGGGCACAGTATGACGACTATTTTGTCTTTTACCAAAATTGTACGGTAGGCGGCGTGAGGCGGCAGGGAAGCTTGATATATCCGGTATTGGGACATCATGTGCATATGGGAGCAGGCGCTTCTGTCCTTGGAGACAGCAAAATCGGCAATTATGTGATAATTGGAGCGGAGACATACATTGTAAGCGAGACAATTCCAGATTGCTGTATTGTATGTGGAAGAACACCGGATTTGCGCATTATACAGAAACCGCAGGATGAAATGCAGAAAAGATTTCTGGAGTATTTTATTGATTAGTTTCTTGTGCGAGAACTTTACTTTGTTAGGAAGTGAAGCGGTACGCTTGAAATGTACACATATTTTAATTATAATGATGATGTTTTTTAGAGACGGCTATGAGGAGGAAATGATATTATGAAATTTTGTACGAAATGTGTTATGCCGGACACCAGACCCAAGATAACCTTTAACGCAGAGGGTGTGTGTGTTGCCTGCCAGAATCATGAAAAGAAATCAAAGGTGGATTGGGATGCGCGTTTCGCTGAGTTAAGGGTGCTTTGCGACAAGTATCGGCGTAAAAGGGAAGGGGAATACGATTGTATCATTGCGGTATCCGGCGGTAAGGACAGCCATTACCAGGTTCATGTCATGAAAGAACTTATGGGTATGAATCCGCTTTTGATTACCGTTGAGGATTTCTTTACGATGACGGAGGCGGGTAGGCATAATGTGCAGAATATTTCAGAAGCCTTTGGCTGTAATATGCTTGCATTTAAGCCAAACCGCAGGGCTGGGAAAGTGATTACCAGATATATGTACGAAAAGTATGGAAGACCGGGCTGGTACATTGACCGATTGCTCTATACGGTGCCGCTGTATTATGCCGCCAGCCTTAATCTACCGCTGCTGGTTTATGGTGAAAATGTTTCCTATGAGTATGGCGGGGTCAGTGATAAGGAGACCTATTCCGCACGCGAGCAGATTTTTAATGGCGTTGCCCCGGATGTGGATTTGCAGGAGCTGGTGGAGCTGGGGATTTCTATGGATGAGCTCGCATACTTGACGGCGCCGGATAAAGCGCTTATCGATAAATTAGAGCCGATATATCTTAGCTATTTTGTGGAGTGGAATTCTGAAAAAAATTATGAGTTTGCAAAAACGAGAGGATTTTGGGAGCTGACGCATGAGTGGGACAGGACGAACCATGTGGAGTCCATTGACCAGATCGACAGTGTAGGATATCTTTTAAATGCCTGGTTAAAATTTCCGAAATACGGACATGCCTTTGCTACGGATTATGCGTCCAGGGGGGTGCGTTACGGCATGATTTCCAGAGAGGAAGCGGTAAAATTAGTTGAGCAGCGTGATTATGCTTTAGATCCGTGGATAGTAAGAGATTTCTGTGATTTTACCGGAATGACGGCGAAGGAATTTTATGATGCGCTGGAGACATTTTATAATCCGGAGTTATTTGAAAAGAATTCGATGGGGCAATGGCGTTTAAAACCAGAGCATATGGAGCAGCGGAGGCATCCAAGCTGGTAAATGCAGACGTTAACCCTGATTCAGAGCTTCAGTATTTGTATGCGGATGATTAAAAATGGAAAAAATAAGTATAATTATACCCTGCTATAATGTTGAAAAATATATAGCACGATGCCTTGACAGCCTGCTTGCCCAGACGATTGGGCAGGAAAATATGGAGCTTATCTGTGTTAATGATGCATCCACTGATGATACGCTGAATATTCTTCTGCGCTATGAGAACCAATATCCTGATGTTTTTATTGTGATTTGTTTTGACGAAAACCGGGGGCAGGGCGCTGCAAGAAATACGGCGCTTTCCTATGCCAGCGGAGCCTATATCGGTTATGTGGATGCAGATGATTTTGTAAAACCGGATATGTTTGAGAAGCTATATCGTGCCCTGGTCGATTATGACTGTGATTTTGTTGAGTGCCGGTGGGAGACTATAGATGATGCAGGTATGCGGCAGGGCTGGGGCAAGGTGGGTACACCCGGTTTTATGGATTTAAATATATACGAAAACCGTGTGGAATACATCAAGGTTTCTCTTGGCATGACGGCTGTATGGAATAAATTATATAAAAAATCTTTTATTATTGATAATGAAATCTTTTGCCCTGAGGGTCTGCGCTATGAGGACTTTTTCTTCTGTTTTTTAGTTTACCTGTATGCCGGAAGATATTTCAGGGTGGATGAGGCGCTTTATTACTATTACGTAAATAATACCGGAACCGTCCAAAACAGAAAGGCAGAATATCAGTTTGATAAGATTGATGTTATGCGTCTCTTTTGGGATGTGTGCAGGGAGCGGGGATTAGATAAAAAATTCCCTGATGAAATAGAATGGTTTTTTATTGAAAAATTTTATGTATATATGTTGTGGGAAGTATTTTCGTATTTCCCTGAACGCGCCTATACCTGTTATAAAGAGCTAAAAGCTGTGCTGACAGAGTTTGTTCCCAACTATAAAGAAAATAAATATATAGACTGGGAAGAGAGCAACTTTGACTGTATCATGCTGCGGCTTGCAGCCGCAGATTTAGATGAAACAGCGCTCATGAAGATGCGAGAGGAGATTTTATCAATCTGGTAGGGAGTGAGGCCATACCATTTCAAACATTTGTTTCAGCTTAACTTCATAGCTGTGGTACTGCTTTACTTTCTCATATCCTCTTTTTGCAATTTCTAATCGCTCCTCCTCATGGGTGAGGTAGTAATCGGCTTTTTCAATCATATCGGAGATGCTTTCATATACGACGATTTCCTGGTCTAACACAAAGAGCTCGGGAATCTCAGGCTGGTAATTTGACAGTATAAAACCGCCGTTGCCCATGATGTCAAAGCACCGTAGAGGCAGACCGGAGCTGATAGTCCGATTGGTCAGATTCAGGTTAATTTTACTGCATTTCATAATCTGTGGCATCATGCTTACAGAGTCGGCAGGTCCCTTTACATGCACCCCTGTAAGACAGGAGGTATCGCTTCTTGTGTACAAGTCTACATTAAAATGCCGGGCAAGGGCATTTAAGGTACGTATACGGTCCTGCTCCGTGCATTTGTGGCCGATATAGGAATCTGCAATAATATCCACATCATTTTCTATATAATCTTCTGCCAGAGGAACCCACTGGGCATGCTTTTTAAAATCCTTGACAAAGTCCGGGGTAAGGCTGTCTCTGATCAGGTTATAACCCACAACATTGTACTGTGCGTCAATCAGTCCGTTCACATATCCTTTCAGATACTCTGGAAGCTGGTGCTCAATCTGATTATAAAAAGCGGTTTTTTTGTCAGAGTACAAAGAACCAATGAAGGATATATCACAGTCATAGGCCTTATGCTCGGCATCTGTTACATGAACAGCATCCCATGTGGGTATATCTGAAGCTAAGGAATAATGGTAAATACCCTGTGGATTTAAGGGATAAAATTTGTTGTATAAATCCCGGTCAAAAATAAAAATATGGTTTGTCGGATATGAGATTGTTTTTGAGTATAGCTGAAAGCATGGACAGTCTACTATCCAGCAGAGATATGGGACGTTATGTATTTTACACACCCTTGCTATAATTGGGATATAATTGATGGAAAATACACAGTCCGCAGGATGCTTGAGCAAGGTATCTGATAATAAGTCTGCATAGGCGCTGTCATAGTCCACACTGTTCAAAAGTTTTGTGATACGAATGATATTATGCCCCAGCGCTTCCAGGCCATTATCAACGCCTGTTTCACATATGCTGGTCCATTTACAAAATATAATATTCATAATGTTTCCTTTCTGTCTGCAGGCCATCGGTGTTGTATTAAATACCAAACGTGACATATTCGGAGGCGAAAACTGCACCTAAATATCCATTATAACGCATGTATAATTTGTAATCGGGATTCAGCTCCCGCATCCGTTTTGGCAGCTCCCAGATATGATGGTTGTTGTGGTAGCTGCATATGGCAAGCTTTGGTTTATCGTTCTGGATATGCTTTTTTGCGCCGTTTATGGCAAGTAACTCACTGCCCTCAATATCCATTTTTAAAAAAGTAATCGGTTCCTGAATATCCTCGTCCAGGCATACGACAGGGACAGGCACGCCCTCTGAGTCAGACATCTGATTGCTGTGGGAACCCCGCGGAGCCTTATTTAAGTACATTGTGCCGGCAGACTCTCCAACCCCTACATTTCTGATAATGACATTGTCATGAAGCTTCATATTTTCCTTTAAGGTATCTATCGTCTCAGGAGTAATCTCATATAGGTAAAGCCGTTTGTAATTTCCAAAGTTATCTATAAACGACAAGGCGGAATCCCCGGTGTAAGCCCCCAAATCCACAAATACCTCGTCCTTGGAGCATTTGATGAGATCGTGGTCAAAATAGTCTGAAAAATTGCTTTCCTTGAGTTCGCCTATGATGTCATAATCAAAGGTAAGCCAAAAGTGCATAATGCCATACAATACCTTTTTAGACCTGTAATCTGCCAACTCATGGTACAGCCATATAAATTCGTCTAAATGCTCGGTTAATTCAAATGCGCGGTTTTCAAATAAATCCAAAACGCCGTTGTCAATATCAATCATCCCCCAAAAGCCTGCATAGGCATTATGGATGTTTTGTATGGAGTGATAATTTTCCTCGGACTGTGTGCGGATGTTTAACATGCTTTCCCGCATTTCCTGTACCAGAAAATCATATCCTGCAATGCGTATGTGTGAAATAAGGCAATGGAAATCATAATCAATCTGATTGCCGATGGCGCTTCGTACATTTAATTCCTCCGTGACAAAGGCAATCCATTCTCTGACACGGGCCATTGACTGGGCGCTGTTTTGCACCGGGAGGGGAACAGAAGCCTCACAGATATCGGGACAGCCAAACAGCTCTGCGTTTACTGTGGCAATGCCATCTGATAGCACTGGCAGCACAGATGTCTCACCCTGGCTTGCAAAATTCAGTGCAGACGCTATAGCATCGATAATGTTATGTAATTGAATTAATTCTGTTCGCATAATGGTACTCTCCATAATAAAATAGCAATAGAGTTATTGTTTTACCGCCTTGACAAACCATTGATAGGTGTCAAATTGGATTCGTTCTGCCACTCCGTCTATGGCAAAGAGACGGTCAAAAAATTCGGGATGGTATTCGGCTGTTGTACACCCGAGCAATTCCATGCTTTCGGTTTTCTCGACTCTGTAACCGGCGTTTGTAAATAAATTTATGCATTCTTCTTTTGTAAAAAAACGAAGATGTGTTCTATCCCTGATGCCGGCTGCCTCATATGGGAAGCGCCCCTGAAGCAGATCGTATATCACCTCTGCATGCATGATGTTTGGTATGCTTGCCAGGATGGCTCCATTCTCCTTTAAGTATGGCTTTAAGCGTTCTAACACGGCTCCCGGCCAGGTTAAATGCTCAAGCACATCCCCAAAAATAATATAATCGAAGAAGTTCGTTTGATAGGGCAGCTCTATGGATTCAATATTGCCGCATATGATGTCAAAGCTGGCAGCGCCAAGTGCAGCTACCGTCTCATTTAATTCAATGCCATGTACCTGTGAATTCGGATACAGGTACTGAATTCGGCCAAGCGTGGAACCGGTGGCGCAGCCGACTTCCAGAACACAAATCGGGCTTGTAAAATCATGTGATATATGCTTGATGAGACTGTTTCTGACGGAATTAAAATATCCAGGGTCAAAGCCCCACTTTTGCTCGTATTTTTTGCGGTTATTAGTAATTAGCGCCGCATAGTGTTCATTTTGAAAGCCCTGGCTGCCCAGATGATAAATAAAGCTGTTCCAGCACAGGACATTGCGGTAGCCATGTTGGAGAAAACGGGTTCCTAAATCTGTGTCCTCCAGGTTGCCAGGCGTAAATCTCTCATCAAATAATCCTACCTGCTCCAGAGCAGAGCGCCTTGATAATAATGCAAAGCCTATCAGAAATGTTTTGTATTCCGATGCATGTTCCCGGGGAATATTATTTTTAGCCGCATATAAAATGTAATCCTCAATATCGTCAAAGGTTTCGCTGATGACCTGGTGATTTCCGGCATAATTCGTCACACTGCCTGCCTGTCCGTTTTTTTCGGATTCGTATAAACCCATACGAAGTGTAAACATGGCATTAGGCGTCATAACGGTATCGCTGTTTAAAAACATGATATCATTGTCCTTCGCAGCCGCAGCCACTCCCTGGTTACAGCCTGCCGGAAAGCCTGCATTTTCAGAATTTTCTATAAGTATAATATCTTTTTGCTCCCGCAGCCATTCTACACTGCCATCATGGGAGGCATTGTCAATCACTACAAGCTCATAGGTGTCAGGATGACAGTAGAGGCGGATGCTCTTAATGCAAAGCTTAAGTAAATCCAATGTATTATAAGATAAAATAACAAAAGAATATGGTCTCACCGTAATCGTGTGCATTTGTGAGAGAAAAGCTTTTGCTTCGCTGATAATTGCCAAATCCTCTGCGCTTCCGTTTTGCCTGCAAAAATATTCGGCATTTTCATAGCACAGGTACGCCTGATTGGCATTTTTATCAGCATAATAATCACCCAGCATAAGATATAATTCATAGTTCTTGTAATTGTATTCTAAGCCAGCCTCTATATTGAGCAAAACGCTTTTTGAATCGCCGAAATGTGTATGTACGGTCGCTGCAAGGATGGCTAGCTTGTCATTATATTTGCCTTCTGATGTGTATGTATATATACATTCTGCCGCTTCTTCCCAATTTTCGTCATTAATCAAATCAATTATTTTGTCCATTTGGTTTTCCTCTTAATACAATGATTGGTTTCTTGCCTTTTTGAAACTGCTGCTTGTATTATATCAGATATAAAAAATAAAGTCATTTCTTTTTTTATACTGCAGGAAATTGTTGATTATTGGATACAGAATAAAGTATAATGCAGTAAATGCATTAGTGAGGAAAGCAGGTGGCGAGGGCAGTGAAAAAAATAAGCGTGATCATTCCATGTTATAATGTGGAGGCATATATTGAAAGATGCATGGATTCCGTATTGGCACAGACAATTGGTGTGGAAAATATAGAAATGATTCTGGTGGATGATGCTTCTACAGACGGTACGTTAGCGCATTTGCTTCATTATGAAAGCATGTATCCCGAACATACGATTGTGATTCCCTGCAAGGAAAACCGCAGACAGGGTACAGCCAGGAATCTTGGACTGTCCTATGCCACAGGGGAGTTTATTGCCTGGGTGGATGCAGACGACTGGCTTGAGCCGGATATGTATATGTCCATGTATCAAAAAGCGTTGGAGTATGGCTGTGATGTGGTGGCATGCAAGGCCATGCGTGATGATGGAACCGGGCAAGCGGTGCGCCACCCTGAAAACAACCACTTTGTTGAAATTCATACGGACCAGGAGGTTTCAGACAATATTGCATATCGCTTTTGGGGCACCGGTGAAATTGTTACCAGACTGTGCAGACGGGATTTTTTGCTGGACAACGATATATATTTTGCAGAAAATGTATGCTATGAGGATGCCCTGTGGCAGAGTCTTGTCTATGTGTATGCCAGACGGATATATGTTATGGATGAGGAGCTTTATCATTATTTTCTGAATCCGGAATCAACGGTGCTGAAGAAAAATGAGCAAAGGCACTTAGAAATGCTGGATGTGGGCGTCATGATATGGAGGGAATATGAGGCGCGGGGACTGCTTGCAGGTTATAAAGAGGCGTTGGAGCTGGATTTTATTGAAATTTTTTATTTTACGGGTTTAAAGATGCTGGCGCAGCGTTTTGATAATCCGCCGTACGAGGCATTCTGCTATATGCTGGAGACGGTGCGGGAGCTGGTGCCTGACTGGGAGAAGAACCCATACATCACGAATAATATTATTCCCTTTTTTCAGATTCTGTTAGCGCTCACCAGGAAGCAGCCATCGGAGGGAGAATTTTTGCAGATTATGGATATGATGCGGGAGGCGGATTTTTAAAATGGCCTGCCATTAAGAAAACACGGGCAGATTGACAGAGGAGATGACAGGCATTTGATACCGGCATGCGAAATCAACATAGCGGATATTGTCAAGGCTGCGGTTTGTAATATAAGCGTCTGCCTGTGCGAATAATGGTGACTCATCCTCCAGGTTCTCCACAAATAAATTGATATAGCAGTTTTTATTTTCGTATTTTGCGAAAACTTCATTTAATACTTCCAGTTTTTGTTCCAAAGCCTCGTCTTTCTTTATATAGAGCAGTAATTCATATCCGGAGCTTTCGTACTGATTGGCAAAAGCGTCTATAACGCGTAAATATGTCGGATAATCCTGCTCAAAATCAGGCATATAAAGCAGCCGTTTTGTTTCACTGTACTCTGTTTTTTTTATGTAGGGAATCTCTAAAACAGAAGACGGGGTTTCTGCGTCTGCGTCATCCCGGTGTTCGCTGATAAATTGATTGATATCATTTCCGTAAAGCGCATCGGCACATGCCGCAATTTTTGTGTCGGACCAGTTCCACCAGCGAATCGTCTCTAAAGCGCTAATCTGTTCAGGAGAAAAACGGTATTTAATGATGCGTGCCGGACTGCCTCCGACAATCGCATAGGGAGGTACATCCTTTGTTACAACAGAACCGGCGGCGATGACTGCGCCGTCTCCGATTGTGACGCCGGACATGATGGTGACATGGGATCCAATCCAGCAGTCGTTCATAACCGTGACATTTCCTTTTCTCTGTATATATTGTGGACGTTTTGGCAAGATACCTGGAAGATTACCCTGGCATATCCGGTGATAATCATGGTTCATATCAATAATAAGAGTTACATCATGGGCGATGGAGCAGTACCGGCCAATTTGAACCTGGTAAAGCATAGAATCGTCGAGTACACATTCTACCATGGCTTCTTCGATATAGCTTCCCCTGCCGATTAGGAGGATGGGAAACTGTCTGCCCTGTTTTTGTATATCCTCAGAAAAAATAGAGTCTTTTGTGATGGACTGCTCTGCAACGGATAGCTTATACAACGTGAAAACCTCCTTACATTTTGTGCATTTATGTTATTATTATCATAAATGATATTGCACAAAAACACAATAGACGGAAAAAGCTTTTTGTCCGGGAGCATTGCTATTATGCACGGATTCATAGTATAATAACATGGTATAGATATTTGCCGGAGGATAGAAGATTATGGTTTTGACGGAAGAAGAATTTAATTATTATAGATCAGAAGAATATGCAAAAAAGCGGGAGGCGGAAGAAGGCTGCTGGCATGCTGCATATGACAATATGATTCAGGATACGTTGGACCGGTTTGATGCTATGCTCGGGGAGACAGACCATGCTTCGCTGTCTGGAATTGCCGGAATATTTGAAGATGATGCCTTTGGACAAACCTATGCCCGCAGCCGGAATATGGTATATATGCATATGTTTTATGTTATATACAGGCAGGAGCAGGAAGAGAATATCCGTCCCAATATTTTTGATATTGGGGAATCCTTTCAGCATCTTCTGTTCCTGATGCAGACAATCAGGTTTTTTGTTTGGCGTTATGAGTTTTGTGAGGAATGGGATGCCCTGGCATTATTGTGGGATTTTTGTACAGATAACCGGATGTCTTCGTATGCGGTCCTGAACCTGGCAATGACTGCGGCTTTCCACAGGGAGGACGTGTTTGGGCATTTGGTTGGTATTATGGAGGGCGATGAACATGGACAATCATAAATTCTGCTTTATCATGTGTGTAGATGATGCGTTCAGGGCGGAGGAAGCAATTTATTATATTCGCAGGCTGCATGTTCCGGAAAATTACAGCGTTGATATACTGTCTGTGACCGATGCTGCGTGCATGACGTCAGGTTACAATGAAGGCATGCAGGCATCCGATGCCAGATACAAAATATACATCCATCAGGATGTTTTGATATTAGAGAAGGATATGTTGTATAAGCTTCTGGGATTATTCCAAAATCCTGATATCGGCATGGTAGGTGTGGTGGGAGAAGCCAATCCCCCGGTCAATGGTATGGTTTGGTTTGGAGGGAATATAGGGAAGCTGTATTTTCAAAATATGGGTTCTACCATCCTACAGGAGTATGCTCCGGCGGGGAATCCTTATTCTACGGTTGCTACGATTGATGGTATGTTTATGGCAACCCAATATGATATACCCTGGCGGGAGGATATATTCGGTGGCTGGGATTTTTATGATGCTTCCCAGAGTATGGAATTTCACCGCCGCTGCCTGCAGGTGATAGTTCCGCATCAGGAGACGCCCTGGTGTCTGCATGACGGTGGGGTTATGAATCTAAAAGACTATTATAGCCAGAGAAAAATATTTGTGGAGGAATATCAAAAAGAGCTTAACAGCGCCATCCGGTGGTAATCACAGGTATTATCTGCCTGGGTTTTGCAGCATGCCCACATATGCCTCTCTGATTTGGTACAAATCCTCTGTGGACAGTCCCGGGATGTCCAGCAGGGATAATAATTGCTTTTCCAAGTCTGTATAGCAGGCAAAATATGGATTGCTTTTGTAGTCCGGGAAATATTCCAGAACTTTTTCTTTCATATAATCAAATAT
>CAMWOF010000005.1 GCA_947175805.1 uncultured Clostridiaceae bacterium | reverse complement strand
GGGCAGATACGGCGGCATACTGACTGGTGGTCGGCGCGCACATAATCGCAAACTGATGAATCTTTGTCATCTGCTCTGCAATCAGCTCAGGCGCCAGTGCATATCCCAGCCGCCAGCCAGTCATGGCATAGGCCTTAGAAAAACCGTTAATAACTACTGTGCGCTCCCGCATCCCTGGCAAGGAGGCAATACTCACATGACCGGAGGTATATGTAAGCTCCGAATAAATCTCGTCAGAAATCACGAACAAATCATGCTCTATAATAACCTCCGCAATCTCCTCCAAATCCTTTTTCTCCATAATGGCTCCGGTGGGATTGTTCGGAAAGGAAAGCATAACCAGCTTGGTCTTTTCCGTGATAGCATCCAAAAGCTCCTGTTTTGTCAGTCGGAACTGATTTTCGTTTTTCAAAGCAATGGTTACCGGAACGCCGTCTGCAAGCTCTACACAAGGCACATAGGATACAAAGCACGGCTCCGGGATGATGACTTCATCTCCGGGATTTAACATGGCGCGCAGCGCAACATCGATGCCCTCACTGCCACCCACCGTGAGCAGCGCCTCCTTCTTCGCATCATATTGAACATGATACTTGCGGGCGTAAAACCGGCAAATCTCCTCCCGCAGCTCCATCAGTCCCGCATTGGAAGTATAAAATGTTTTTCCTTTTTCCAAAGAATAAATACCTTCCTCACGGATGTGCCAGGGCGTATCAAAATCCGGCTCCCCCACTCCTAAAGAAATTGCCTCCGGCATCTCGCTGGCAACATCAAAAAATTTGCGGATACCTGACGGTTTCATCTTAACAACTTTATCTGATAATGGATTTCTCATGGCATAATTACCTGCCTTTCATCTTTTTTCTGTGAAACATAGCGCACACCATGTTCTTTATATTTCTTCAACACGAAATGTGTAGCAGTGGAAATCACTGTATCCATCGGCGCTAACTTGCTCGATACAAACAATGCAACTTCCTTCATAGTTCTTCCCTCAATCATCACCGCAATATCATAACCGCCGGACATCAGATAGAGATTGGATACCTCCTCGTAATTGTAGATGCGCTCCGCAATCTTATCAAAGCCCTCACCTCTTTGCGGCGTTACCTTCAGTTCAATCAGCGCAGTGACCTTCTCCTCATTTGTCTTATCCCAGTCAATCATTGTATGGTAACCGCAGATAATCTGCTCCTTCTCCATCGCCTTAATCTCAGCCGCGACCTTATCCGCATCCTCACCCAGCATGGCGGCAATATCCGATACCGCAAGGCGGCTGTTCATGTCCAACAGATTCAAAATCTTCGTTCTCATACAAATTCCTCTTTTCTTAAATATTATAGTTTTTTATCTTTATCTATGCTTTACTGCTTAATATTTGATATATTTCATCACTCTTTGGGGGCACTAAAAAGCGCTGCTCCCTCTCGTGGCGTCTCCTCGAATTTACAGAAGCCTCCTCCACGAAGACTTTCTCCGGCTCTAAACAGACAGCTCTTGCCTTTTCCCTGGTGGTTTTGCCGATAACCGCTGCAAAAATGCCTGCAGCCTCCAACGCCTGCACCACCTTTTCTCCATCCTCCGTCACCGCCAGCAGGCTTCCACTGCCGGCAAGCATATACGGGTTTGCATGAAAATATTCTGCAAACTCTATCGTCTCCTGCTTTATGGGAATATTTTTCAAATCCACACGGCAGCCCAATCCTGACGGCTCTAATAACTCCCATAATGCAGCAAATACACCTCCGCCGGACACATCATGCACAGCCCAGATTCCCATATCCTGCAAGACAGACGCTTCCGCCGCCACGGATAAATAATCCCCGAACTGTTTGCCAATATCAATATATGCATCGGAAAATCTTGTATGCAGCGCATCATGGCGATTCTCCGCCAGCAGCCATGTGGCCTCCATACCGGTCCACTTTGTCATTACAATATCCATATCCGGCTGCAGCTTATAAAGGGTTTCCTGTCCCCCTTCATGGGCTGGTGTACCGATGGCATTTACCGCAATCACCGGACAATTTACACTATGGCTGATTCTTATGTCACCGCCGAGAATCAGTACACTGGGTATCGTCACGCCTGCTTTGCAGTCCTGAACTTCCTCCATCAGAGCCTTTACTCCACTCTCCTTATAATCAGCCGGAACGATTATGGACAATGCAATACCGCTCACCCTTCCTCCTGCGGCATACAGGTTATTTAATGCCTTTGTCACCGCAAGAAATACCGGCCTTTTCACGGGCAAATCCACAATGCCCTGTGCCACCAAGAGCCTGTCTGTCCCTCCGTCCAGTGCAAGGCTTGCGCCATCTATGCCCACATCCGGCAAAAGCTGCTGCCCTATGTCCCGGACAGCATTCATTCTGTAAACTGTCTTTAACACCGAGCGTTTCAGATGGGATTCCGGCAGCTTCCCGGGCTTCATCCAAACGCCTCCCCACAAATCACGCCAAACATCCCTGCCCAGGCCGCATCCTCCGGTTCGTCCTCTTTTTCTGTAGGCTCCTCGGTCTTTTTCTCCTCAGTGCTTTTTTCTTCTGTAGTTTTTTCTTCCGTCTTTTTCTTTTCAGTGGTCTCCTCTGTTTTCTTTTTCTCAGTGGTTTTCTCGTCGTCATCCTCCTCGGTGTCCTTTTCAGGGCCTACGGTTACCCGGGCAGGCGAAGGATTGTATTTGCTGCTGTTAATCTTAATAGAATCCACCAATACGCCATTTTCATAGACATATTTCCAAAGCTCCGCCGTGTAGCCCGTATGCGCAGCCTGGGTCACGTGCCGGTAACCTGCAGGCTTCGACTTATCCAGGGTTTCAATCTCATCCCCCGGCTGTATAGTTGACAATATTTTAGACTCAAATTCTATCGTCCGGCTCTCCGGCCTTGTCTCCTCGCCATAAATAGTAAATGACACATAGCCGCCGCCGGCAGCGGCTTCTATATAAATCGGCGTGTCCGTATTATTGCTGAATTTAAAATCCTTATAGGTGCCTGCAATTGCTGCGTCTGCCGACTTTGGCACATAAGTCACCACCATGGAATGGGGCGCCCTTTCTTCTACTTTGAGCTCAGCCCGCAGCACAGCATTGTACAGTGTGGTCGATACCTGACAGATACCGCCGCCCACACCACTGATTACCTCGCCGTTTAAATACTGGTTTGCAGCATAATAGCCGTTCTCCTTTGTATAAGGAGAGGTGGCATCATGAACGGACAGCACCTCTCCCGGATAGAGCACCGTTCCATCGAGCTTGCTGCAGCCGTTCACCAGGTTCTTTTCCCTGTCCTTTGTGCCGGTATATTTTGTGGAATAGGTGCCGATGACATCCTTTACCTTCTCAAAATCTTTGGCTGTATACTTTGGCTGTGTCTCCTCGATATCCAACGCTATGGTCAGGTCATCCCCATTCCATCCCGCCGACATCTCCTCTAACATCTTGTTGACGGTGGCCTTGTAGTCAATCTCCTTGCCTACCTCCTCCTCCGTCACAACAAAGGCGCCGTTCTTTCGGGCAATGGACGCATCCTTTGCCTTGACATTCACATCCTCTGTTAAATTTTCCAGTTTTTCAATCAATGTGTTCTGGTTCACTGACTTTTCAATCATGATATCCACCGGGGATTTCTTCGCCTCTAAAATCTCCTTATACCGGGCGAGCAGATTGCCGGTACGCCCGTAGGCAAACGCCCTCTCTACGGCGTCCTCACCGTCCAGCTTAAGCCCCATCTCTGAAAATGCGATATCATAACTTCTGCCATAGGCAGTAAAGCTCACCTTTGCGCTCTCCAGCTTCTCTATATAATCCTCAAAGGTATGTTCTGCCTCTGCCTTTGTCATGCCACCCACATCCATGCCATCAATATAGATTCCCTGGTATATGGTATCCTGCGACTCTGCCCTGGAAAAAACAACATGTCCCAGGCTGCCTACGGCAAAGACAAGCAGCGCTAATCCCACAAATATGCGTTTTTTCATTACAAATGCCTCCATTGACAAAAATTGCTGTATTTTGTATAGTGAAATAAGTTAAAAAATTGTAGATACTAAAAGTCCTAATACCATTGCAAAGGCCAAAACACCTGCAACGACTTTAGCAAACAATTTATTTCTTTTACTATTGCTGAAATCAAACATTTTTAAACACCTCTTTTCAGAAAGGATAATTATGGGTCTTTATTTATTTCCTAGCATATTTGTTTTACTGCTGGTCATCAAACATATTATAGCCAAAAGCGGTTCCGAAGATAAAGCCTCCAAAACGCTGTTAGAACTAGAGGCAGAGGCAAACAACACCCGGAAACAGGATGTGTCACAACTGCCCTATATCCAGGTTCCTGTGGACACTCTGCCTTTTCATACACTGACTCCGTCCCCCGCTGTCGAAGCGGATATCATCAATCTCGCAAAGAAACAGATTCTTAACCTGAACGGCATCACAAACACTGCGCTAAAAAAACAATATGGGCCCGCAAACCTTGACTTTTTAAGCCGCTGTGACGAAAACTATACCACGCTGATTCGGAATCTGACCGTATGGGCAAAAAGCTTCTATGAAGCCAATATGTATGCCCAAGCCCGGACAATATTGGAATACAGCGTATCCATCGGCTCCGATATCCGCCAGGCATATCAGATGCTAACGGATATTTATGCCAGGGAGCAGGATATGTCCGCCCTCAAAAACCTGCGGCAGCAGGCGGAGAAATTAACTTCCCTGTCCGCACCGGACATCCTCGGATATATAGATTCGCACCTTAAGTAATCATAACAAATCTTCAATGTTATGACAACCAAAAAATCTATAATAACAAAATAAGTAGTAGGAGAAATTATTATGAACGAAGACGCCAAAAAAAGCAATATCATACTTATCGGCATGCCCGGTGTTGGAAAAAGCACTATCGGCGTAATCCTGGCTAAAATACTGGGGTACCGTTTTATCGACTCAGATTTACTAATTCAGGAGCAGGAGCAATGCCTGCTAAAGAACATTATAGACCGGGAAGGGGTAGAAGGCTTTCTCGCCATTGAAAACCAGGTAAATGCAAATATCTGCGCCGAGCATGCGGTCATTGCCACCGGCGGCAGTGCCATCTATGGCAGTGAGGCAATGGCGCATTTAAAAGAAATCGGCATTACCGTTTATTTACAGCTCTCCTACCACCCGCTGTCCACCCGTCTGAACAACATCCGTGGCAGAGGCGTCGTCTTAAAGCCCGGTCAAAGCCTGGAGGACTTGTATGCGGAACGCATCCCCCTCTATGAATCATATGCTGATATCATTTTAAATGTAGAGGATCTTTCCGTAGAGAGCACGCTGTCCGCCCTGACCCACAGATTAGAATTATACGTCTGACAGATCCCCTGCCGGCTCCGCCTCAGTGGTCATATCTATCTCCTTTTCATCCTCGAATTGCTCCTCCGTAGTAGGCGCCTCGGTGGTGGTCTGCTCTGTAGTGGCCGTAGTCTGCTCCGTAGTCGCCTCCGTCACCTGTTCCGTGGTCTTTTTCGGCTCCTCCTTCTTATCCTGCTCCTCCTTCTCCGTGGTAATCTCCACCTCTTCCTTTTCCGGCATATAATAAAACTCAGAGAATTCTGCATCCTCCAGACCCTCATGCAGCTTTGCCATGAAGTGGTTCCATATCCGCACCGGATAAGTGTTCCCCTGAAGCCCTTTTAACTGTCTCGGCATGTCATATCCCACCCACACCGCTGTTGTATAATACGGAGAAAAACCGCAGAACCAACCATCATAATTTTTATTTGTGGTGCCTGTCTTTCCAGCGCAGTGCATATTTTTCAATCCATAACCCTCCGCCGTGCCTCCCTTTTCAAGTACTCCCTCTAAGGCAGAGGTCATCATCGCCGCCGCATTTTTATCGTAGACCTGCGTTGTCTCCTGCTTGTTTTCATAAATAATATCCCCCTGGGCATTTGTTATCTTGATGATACAGCCCGGCACCCGGTAGGCTCCGTTATTGGCGATAGCGGCAAAAGCAGCCGCCATCTCCTCAGTTGTGACACCATAGGTAAATCCGCCCAATGCGCCAGCCATTACCTCTTTGTCCGCCGGCACAATGGACTTAAACTTCATTTTTGCCAGATATGACATGCCCCTCTGGGGTGTGATTTCCCGGTAAATCTGCCTGGCAATATCATTATTAGAACGGGCCACAGCCTCATCTATCCTCATGACCCTTTTTTCCTCCCCTTCATCATCATAAGCTGTCACTTTACTATCCAGATTGTATCCCTGCTCAAATGCGGGAAGGTAAACATTTAACGGCTTGATGGCAGAGCCCGGCTGTCGCGGACTCTGATATGCCCTGTTCAGGGTATAACCCTTAATATTTTCCTGCGTCCGTCCGCCCACGATAGCGCAGACATAGCCGGTCACGTTGTCTATGCAGACCGCAGAACCCTGCAGGGCAAAAACGCCCTCCTCATTGACCTCTTCATAATCGCTGAGCACATCATCAAGCTGCTCCTGTAAGAGGTCCTGAGTCTCCAGATTCATGGAAGTATAAATACGATAGCCACCGGTATAAAGTGTTTTTTGATATTCCGTATAAGCTGCATCATAGCTCTGATTGTAATTCTGACGCTCCAAATCGGATGAAAAATCATATTTCAGCTGAAAGCCGTCCGCCTGCATCAATGCTTCTGTCGCCTGATTGTAAATATACGTCTCCGCATAATTACTGTGTATCTGCGTCTTCATATTCAGAGTGATTTCCTCTGACGTGGCTATGGTATAATCCAGATTGTTAATGTAGCCCTCTTCCACCATGTCCAGCAGAATCTTATCTCGCCGCTCTAATGTATGGTCTATATGGCTGATTGGATTATAATAATCCGGGCTGTTGGGAATCGCACATAAAAAAGCAATCTGGGACAAGGATAAATCCGTCAGCTCCTGCTGAAAATATCCGTTTGCTGCAGCGGCAATCCCATAATAGCCGTTTGCAAAATAAATATTATTCAGGTAAAACTCCAAAATCTGTTCCTTGGAATAGCGTTTTTCCAGCTCTAATGCGGTAAACGCCTCGATTACCTTTCGTTTCCAGCTCACCTCATTAGTCAGAAATATATTTTTAGCAAGCTGCTGCGTAATGGTGGAGCCTCCCTGGGTAATCTCTCCATTGTGCTGAATCAGCGCAATGCCAGCTCTGGTAATTCCCTTGCTGTCCAGCCCATGGTGACGGTAAAACTTCTTATCCTCCACCGAGATAATGGCATCAAAAAATTGCTGCGGAATGTCCGCATACTTTACATAGTACAAATCCTTCTCCCCGCTTAAGGAGCGGATTTCCTCCTCATTGACATCATAGACCACACTGGACTGGACACTGCAGAAGGTATCCGTATTCGACAGTTTTACCAGAAGCTTTGCCGCTTGGCGCATGGCAATCACATCCCTGCCATATCTGAAATAAATAATAACCATCAGCAAAAGCACTGTCATCAGCAAAAGCAGCATAATAGATTTGCCCACCGTATGAAGGAAGCCCTTTTTTTTCTTTTTTTCTTTCTTTTTTTTACTCATGCCAGCTCCAAATAATTATAATCCCGCCCAATCTCATCAAAATAATCGGCAATTTTCTGATTCGCTGTAAGCAGAATAATCTGATTGTCCTTATAATCCGCCAGATATTCCAGCGTACGCCGAAGTCTGTCCTCATCATAGGTGATAAAAACATCATCCAGCAGCAGCGGCATGGCCGGTGCATCTAAAAATTTTGCCGCCGCCATTCTCAGAGAGAAATAAAGCTGCTCCTTTGTACCTGTACTCAGATATGCCAGCGGCACATACCTGTCGCCATCCAACACCTGTATATCCAGATTCTCCCCCACAAAGACCTGCTTATATCTGCCGTCCGTAATCTGCTCCATAATATCAGACACCCTTCGGCTTAATGATGTTCCAAAGCCATTATAAATGGCATTTGACAGTTGTTCAATGGTATTGATTGCCAAAGTCACCGCTTTTTTCTCCTGCTGCATTGCCGCCGCCTGCGCCTTCAGCCCGTCATACTGTTCCCATTTTGCTTCTTTTTCCCTGCGCAGCGCTAAAAGCGTCTCCTCCCTCAGCTTTAGCTCTGCAAGCTGCTCCATATATTCCTGAATCCGCACTCTGTCCATGGCATCCTGCGTTTCATAATCATCCTGCCGCCGACGGCGTTTTTTCTTCTGGGAATTTAAAAAACGCCCTTTTTGCGCAAAGGCGGAAGCCGCCATATATACCACGCCAAATAAGGAGCCCAGCCAAAGCACCCATTTTACCTCCACGGAAACCGGGAGCAGATAGATTGCCCCACACAGGACAGCCAGTAAAAATGCAGTCACAGCAAATATGACGCTGCGCTTCTCGGTCTTTTTTTTGGGAGCGATTTCATAGAGCTGACCGGAAGCCCCCTGCACGCTTTTTTCTGTCTGCTGGATACCTTCAATTTTATCCTGCAGCTGCCCATATTTTTTTGCAATCTCCTCAAGCTGTGCCTCTGTATCATCCTCGCCATACAACTCTCCGGCCAGCCTTTGCAGATCACCTTCTATGTTCTGGGCGGCATACTGCCTTTTTTTATCCTTAAGGAGTTTCTTAAGCGTTTCCACCGCCTGCGCCTTATCCACCTGCATGGAATGGCTGGTAGACATATTTATCAGTTTATTTTGGAGAAGGTCGTTTAATGCCTGCTCTGTTTTTGCCCCGCTGCCGTCAATACAGAGTGTATTGATATAGCAGCTTTTTTCCACCTGCAAAAAGGTTCCCTCCAGATGGTGGGGAGAGGAGAGTGTAAGCTGTCCGCCGGACTGCATATCCGTCACAGTGGTTTTCTTCTCACTTTTCAAAAAATTCCGGGCTATCTGATAGGGTCTTCCACCTGAGTAAACCTCAAGAATTCCCGAAAATCCCGGTCTGTCATAGGGCTTGCGCATAGTATATAAATCCATCCTGGCGCCTAAGCCCCGGCTCTTATCAATACCGTAAAGCATCCCCGTCAAAAAATCCTTAATCGTAGACTTGCCCGCCTCATTTGCACCGTAAATCAAATTCAGGCCCGGCTGCAGGGACATCTCTTTGTTATGAAATTTTCCAAAGTCGCTGAGAACCATCCTTGTAATATACATCTTCTACCCCTGTATGCCTATGCAACTCTCCGTTCATGATTCCGTCCGCTCTACACTGTCCAAGAGCGCCGCCAAACCATATTCCAAAGCCTTCCTGGAGACTTCATCCTCTTTATCCTTAAGCTGCAGAATAAACTGTCCGATTAAATTATCCCGGTTTTCTGCCAGCACTGCCTCCAAATCAATATTACCTCTCGTTCTGTCCTCTATTGCGCTGATGCAAAACCTGTCTGTCAGCCCGCGGAAATCAAACTCCATCTGTTCCCGCTTCATGCCCCGCAAAATAATTCGGTAAATATTCCTGCTGCCCAGCCGTTCCATCTCCGCCGCCAGCTTATCTACAACCCGGACATTCGTATACTCCGGCTTCATCTTCAACGCCAGATTAATATAATTTCTTGTATTTATTTTTTTCCAGAAAATGTGGACGCTGCGCCTGCCGAAATCCTCACGCCCCGAAACCGGCGCATCACTGATTTCCCCGTAAATATATCCCCTGTCTCCTATGTCGGTATGGTCAATTGGCTCTGGAGAACCGGCATAAGCCATTTTATCTTTTTCGATAATTTCCGGCTTATGGATATGCCCCAGGGCAATGTAATCAAAGCCCGCATCCAGGATTTTTTTCCGATTTATGGGCGCATGCGACAAGTCTCCGCCGTGCGCCAGCAAAATATTAATAGCGTCCTTGCGCACAGGCCTCGCCTCATCATAAATACCCTCAAAAACCTCCTGCCGGTTATAGCTTTGTCCCACGACACAGACATTCATCTCCTGAAAGTAAACGGACGACAACCTATCCGCCGGAAAGCACACTGTATCCGACTGAAACCTGTATGTGGCATATGCACTGCCTTTCCCCATATAATCATGGTTTCCTGCAATGATTACTGTCTTTGTCCTCGTCAGCTTAGAGAGCTTATCATCCAGCTCTGCAAGCTCCAAAGCAGCCGGCGGCGCATGAAACAAATCCCCCGCAATCAAAAGCAAATCCGCCTGCTTCTCCTCTGTAATGGAAAGCAGTTTATCAAAGGTCTCCGTTATCTCGCGGGCTCTTTGCTCACTCCAGGGTTTTCCTTTATCCGGTTGAACGCCGAGATGCACATCTGCTATGTGAATAAACTTCATAAAATCCATCCTTCATTTACTTTAATTCCAGGGGGGTACATACTTCTCAGAATAACACACCTTTCCTTCCGTTGCAAGAAAACAACAGGGAAGCACTCCGAACCCGGAACACTTCCCATTATATTTCAAACTACAAATAATTACAATTGTTCTACTCAGCAAACATTGGCGTGGACAGATACCTGTCGCCGGTGTCAGGAAGCAGCGCTACAATCGTCTTGCCCTTGTTTTCCGGCTCTCTTGCCAAAAGCTTTGCCGCCCACAGGGCTGCGCCGGAGGAAATACCCACCAAAATGCCTTCCTTTCTGCCGATTTGCTTTCCGGTCTCAAAGGCATCATCATTTTCAACAGTGATAATCCTATCGTAGATTCCAGTATCCAGCGTATCCGGCACAAAGCCAGCGCCAATGCCCTGAATCTTGTGAGCGCCGCTTTTTCCCCCCGACAACACAGGCGAGGCGGCAGGCTCCACTGCCACAATCTGCACCTCAGGCTTTTTTGCCTTCAAATACCTGCCCACGCCGGTAATCGTACCACCGGTTCCAATGCCCGACACAAAGATATCTATCCGGCCCTCCGTATCTCTCCAGATTTCAGGACCTGTTGTCGCCTCATGAATCGCAGGATTCACCGGGTTTACAAACTGTCCGGCAATAAAGCTGTTTGGAATCTCCGCCGCCAGCGCATCCGCCTTCTCAATGGCACCCTTCATACCCTTGGCACCCTCCGTCAGTACCAACTCGGCACCGTATGCCTTCATAAGATTTCTCCGCTCCACACTCATCGTCTCCGGCATGGTAATAATTACGCGGAGCCCCATTGCCGCTCCCAGTGCTGAGAGCCCAATCCCAGTGTTTCCGCTAGTAGGTTCAATGATGACGGAATCCTTATTAATCCTTCCCTTCTGCCATGCGTCCTCCAGAATTGCTTTGGCAATTCGGTCCTTCACGCTGCCCGCCGGATTAAAGTATTCCAGCTTGCCTAAAATCGTCGCCTCGATACCTTCCTCACTTTCGATATGTGACAGCTCCACCAGGGGAGTGTTACCCACTAAATCCTTAACACTTTTATATACTGCCATAATATTTACTCCTTTTCCTCATCATTTTACTGCACTGCCCGAAATGCTTCTTCTAAATCCTCAATAATATCGTCTATGTGCTCGGTTCCAATAGACAGGCGAATCGTATTAGGCCGAATGCCCTGGTCCTTTAACTCCTCCTCATTGAGCTGGGAATGTGTGGTGGAAGCAGGGTGAATCACCAGTGACTTTGCATCCGCCACATTTGCCAACAGGGAGAACAACTCCAGGTTATCTATGAAGTCCATAGCTTTTTTCGCATCCCCCTTTATCTCAAAGGTGAAAATGGAGCCACCGCCGTTTGGGAAGTATTTTTTATAAAGCGCCTGCTGCTCCGGATCGTCAGAAACAGAAGGATGGTTGACCTTCTCCACCTGTGGATGCTTGCTTAAATACTGTACAACCTTCAACGCATTTTCGACATGCCGCTCCACCCGGAGAGACAGAGACTCCAAGCCTTGCAGAAAGAAAAACGCATGAAATGGTGATAATGTCGCGCCGGTATCCCGAAGCAGAATTGCACGAATCTTTGTGACAAACGCCGCCGCACCTGCTGCCTTGGTAAAGACCACGCCGTGATAGCTCGGATTCGGCTCTGTCAGGGAAGGAAATTTCCCGCTTGCCTCCCAGTCAAACTTCCCGCTGTCCACAATCACTCCACCAATTGTCGTTCCGTGCCCGCCGATAAACTTAGTAGCGGAATGAACCACAATATCCGCACCATATTCTATCGGACGCACCAGGTATGGTGTTGCAAAGGTATTGTCAATGACCAGCGGTATTTTATGCGCATGGGCAATCCCCGCAAGGCGCTCAATGTCTACCACATCAGAATTCGGATTCCCCATTGTCTCGATAAACAGCGCCTTGGTGTTATCCTGAATCGCAGCCTCTATCTCATCATACTGGAACGGGTCTACAAAGGTCGCCTTGATTCCGTACTCAGGCAGCGTGTGCGCCAAAAGGTTATATGTACCACCGTAAATGTTCTTCGCCGCCACAATATGATCTCCAGCCTGCGCCAGATTCTGGAATGTATAAGTAACCGCTGCCGCTCCGGAAGCCACCGCTAAGGCCGCCACACCACCCTCTAACTTTGCTATCCGCTGCTCAAATACATCCTCTGTAGGATTCGTCAGCCTGCCATAAATGTTTCCCGCATCCGTCAAGCCAAATCTTGCCGCCGCATGCTCGCTGTTCCTAAATACATACGATGAGGTCTGGTAAATCGGCACGGCCCGTGCATCGGTCACCGGGTCCGGCTGCTCCTGTCCCACATGCAACTGTAAGGTCTCAAATTTTAAAGCTCTATCCTCATACTTTTTCTTATCCATAATCATTTCCTCCTTATCATTCTCTTATTTCCCTGTTTACCTAGTTGATTACTAGGATTTATGAAGATGTTTGTATATTACACCTTATTTCCCAGCATGTCAATAGGTTATTAGATTTTTTTTTGACATGAAAAACACTTTTCTGCATACATTGTATAAAACAAGCAATCTGAGGTAAGAGTTGAGAGAGTATATTGAAGAGCGTGCATTGCAGATTGGGCAGTATATTATAGAGAGCAATGCCACAGTACGTCAGGCAGCGAAACGATTCGGGGTGAGTAAATCTACCGTACATAAGGACGTAACAGAACGGTTGGCCGCAGTAAATCAAAGCCTGGCAACAGAAGTTAAAAAGGTGTTGGATGTCAATAAGGCAGAACGGCACCTTCGCGGTGGCGAGGCCACCAGAGAAAAATATCTGCATAAGAAAAATGACTAGTAGAAACGAGCGACAGCACCCGGATTCTTCGTAGCGAGAAGCCGGATGCTGTCTTTGTCTGCCCGATTATAGATAATGAATGTTGATTTGCTCATTCTCACTTTTCCTCTGCGCAAATAAACCTGCGTATCTGCATAATCATGATACTGCACTGCTCCATCTCCAGATCCCTGATGGCATCCTCCAGGATAAACTGTGCTTCTTCAAGCCCGTTCGGAAATATTACTGCATCCAGCTCCTCCTGCACCTTGTCCATAACGCCCACATCCAAAGCTGCTATCGCTGTCTCCAGCTCATCGAGCAGCTCTAAAAGGTGCTTCTCGGATATCCGCTCCTTATCCTGCTCTAATACCTTTGACTTTCCCGGTTCCGTATAGGGCTTCAGCTTTTCTCCAAGCTCTCTGTACACCTTTAACAGCTTTGGCGTCTCCTGATGAATCGTCTGTATATCCATATCCTTGCCGCACCGTTCCAGCCGCTCGGCCATACTACTCAGCTCCTCGGCTCCGATTTGCCGGGATGCGCTCTTTAACGCATGCACCTCGATGGTATACTTTGAAATCTGCTCCGTCTTCTCATATTCCTCTATCAAGGCGCTTTTCTTTTCCAGAGAGTCACAGTATGCCTTTAAAATTGTATGATACAGCTCCTCTGAGCCGCACATACGAAGAGCCTCCTTTACATTCAGAATTGGAATCTGGGAATCCTCTTCTATCTTCTCTGCCCTTTTCGGCTCAGGATTCAGCGAATACACCGGCTCCACCTTCGCCTTCGGCAGCCATTGCCGGAGTTTATTCCCCAGAAACTTTATATCGATAGGCTTCGGTATAAAGTCATTCAACCCTGCCGCTAAAATCAACTCCTCCTCACCGCTTAAAACATTTGCCGAGAGTGCAATAATCGGCACTGCCTTATAGATTGGATTATTTGCCCGGATAATTTTTGTTGCCTCTACACCGTCCATCTCCGGCATCATATGATCCATCAAAACTAAGTCAAACAGCCTTCCCTCTGTAATATTGATTGCCTCCTGTCCGCTGGCTGCACGCTCTGCATAAATCTGGAAGGTGCTGAGCAGGCCGCAGGCAACCTCTAAATTAACCTCATTGTCATCCACTACCAAAACAGACGCCATCGGCGCAACAAAATCTTCATATGTATCCTCTGGCGACAAGTCGTCTATTATGCCGGGTTGTGTATTACCGTTATTGTCCTCCCTAACCTCCTGAGGAAGATGGACTACAAACTCACTGCCCTGGCCGTATTCACTTTCCACAGAAATACTGCCGCCCATCAACTCCACTAACTGCTTGGTAATAACCAGTCCCAGTCCGGTACCCTCCACATTTCTGCTTCGCCTGTTATCTATCTGCTGAAAAGTCTGAAACAGCTTTGCCATATCCTCCGACTTAATGCCGATACCCGTATCCTTCACTGAAAACATCATCTCTACATATTGATCATCCAGCGGCTTGCTGCACACCTTCAGCGTCACGGAGCCCTTCTCAGTAAATTTTACCGCGTTGTTCATAAGGTTCACCAGTATCTGCCGAACCCTAACGTCATCTCCCTTCAGCACCAACGGCAGGTTGTCCGCCACATCCATAATCAGCTCAACATTCTTGCTCTCAATCCGGGTACGGAGCATAGAGTCGATATCCCGGAGCAAAATCGCCGGGCGGTACTCCGTAGGATTAATTTCCATTTTCCCAGACTCAATCTTGGAGAAATCCAGGATATCATTGATAATCCTGAGCAGCATATGCCCGGAGTTTTGAATCTGCTCTAAGTAGGCCTTGCATTTATTCGGAAGCTGTTCCCGCATTAATATCTCGGTCATGCCGATGACGCCGTTCATGGGCGTCCGAATCTCATGGCTCATATTTGCCAGAAAGTCTGACTTCATCTTTGCTGCCCTCTCAATATCCGCAGCAGCCTGAATCGCCATGTGTTTACCGTAGGCCAGCTCGGACATTACATCCGCAATGCTTCCCAGGGAGGCGGCAGCACTATCAATCGTCTCCTTGTCAATAATCTTTACCTTTTTCACCGCCTCAACGTAGGCTTCTTCATCAATGTCAAGTTCTCTGGCAATGCTTCTGAACTTATCCAAATCCGGCTCCTGGGTGAGCACCTGTCCACCGATAAAGGAACCTATTCTTTCACCTCTCGCCATGATTGGCGCCGCATAGTCCACCAGACCGCCGTGGCAGTGGTAGGCAAAGGGCTTTCCATATTCCATACACATCTCTGCCCCCTGCTTGTCACATTGCTCACAGCGCTTCTTGCCCAACGATGACTGTCTGGTGTATTTCATACAAAAATCCGAAAAATTGCTGCCCTGTGTGACTGCAACACCCTCTTTGTCCGTGACCAATGCCGCCATTCCGGTCATAGAGGCAAAGCCATCCTGCAGCTTTTGCAGCAATTCCACCTCAATTAAATCTGTTAATTTCAAGTCCTGCATCGATTCACTCCTAACTAAATACGGTTTTCAAGCGTAGTCCCTTCTGTGGCAACCCATGTAATCCATAAACCGGAAGCTAACCCAAAATCGCCTTCAGCTTCGTCACTAACTTTTCACTCTCCACCGGCTTCATGATATATCCGGCCGGCTTTAACGAAAGACATTCCATGATCTTTTTCTTATCATCCAGACCCGTCAGAAAGACCACCGGAATCTTCGCCGTACTCTCATTTACCCGCAGGCTTTTTAAAACCTCCACGCCGTTTTCGTCTGGCATCATATAATCCAGAAGAATTAATTTGACCTCATTTGTCAACAAAAACTTCCTTGCCTCGCTGCCGCCCTTGGTGACGGATACCTGATAATCATTTTTCAAAATCTGGTATATCGTCCGCAGCATCCTCACGTCATCATCAACGACCAGCACATGCGGTTTTTCCCTTGTCAGCTCCTCCACATCCCGTTCCACGATGCCCACCGCAATCTCAGCTCGGGAAAATGTGCCTACACGCTTACAGTAAATGCGGTTCTTGATATTTCGCAGCTCAATGTTCTGCCGCCCCGTCATATCCGTCGCAAGCAGCCCACCCAGCCTTATGCGTACTCCGGGATATATTTGGTCATGGATGATTGCAGGCGAGGTTTTATCCTCCATCTGCTTATGCTCCATCTCCCAAATTTGTTTTTTTGCCACATTTATCATTTTTACCAGGTATGCAGGCTGCTCGCCCGGAGAATAAGTTGCAAGCGATTCCTCCATCTCCTGTAACTGCTTTTTGTGAAACATCAAGGCTTCCTTTGTCTTTTTACTGTAGCCGACATTAATCTCTGTGAGAATCCCAAAGTCGTTTCCGTATACCTTCGCCTCTACACCCTTGACCGCCAGTACAGTCCCGCCTATGATAGCCCCCTTATCGCCGGTGACCGTCACCATGCCCTCCGCCTCAATCTCTGAGCCGACCGAGTAATTCAGCTCTACATTTCCCCCCACACGAATATGGGCATGGCTTGCAAAATTTGTCTTTAGACAGCCTTCTGCCTCCACATAAGTAGTTCCCTCTCCCTTGCCATGAATCCCATTGCCGATAATAACATCCTTTCCTGCATAAACCTTAGAATCTCCCACAACGCCGTCCACAATGACAGAGCCCTTTGCCCGGACCTCTATACCGGGCAGTATATTACCCATCACATGGATATCCCCGTTAAAGGAGATATTGCCCATTGTATAATCTGCATCACCTTTGATTTCCAATACATTATGAATCGCCAGTGTATGATCATCAATGGATACAAAGCCGCTTTTCTCAGCATAGTAGCGGTTCTCATCCTGCCTCACATCCTTCACTCTGAACGGATTAAGCGCCTTGCCCTTCACCGGCGGAAGCATGGTTGCATATACGTTATAGCCAAAAACACCGTTGGTATGAGGATGGTATTCTGCCACCAAATCCCCCTCGCTTACGTTCGTAATTACCCTGGAATAATCTACAGAGCCATCCTCACGAATCCTTGGCACACCCTTGCCCGCATTTACGGCAAAAAAGTACTCATAGTATCCGTCCTTTCCGTCAACCGCCGGCTTACCTTTTGCCACTGTAACATACTGCCCGTATAGCTTTTCCTCTACAATCTCCTTTATTGCCTTTTCATCAATTCCTGCCTGTACACCTTCTATATTAATTGCAGCAAGAATGGAATCTGTACTGATGATTTCCCCTTCCTCCGGCTGCACTGCCACCTCTGCAAGCATACCATCTGCACTTATCTTTACCTCTATCATCACAATACCCCCAGCATATGTCGGTTGCGCCGACCATTTTAATCTTCATATTACGTTTGACATTAATATACTTTTTTATTTTACTACAAAACACTGTCCTATGTAACATGAAAAGCCCCATTTTTGTTTTTTTGTGCAAAATGTATAGCTTATCTCAGTCTTTTCCAGAGTAATTGCGGGCACGAAAAGGGCTGTGCACCAACCGGTTTTCATCGGCCAGTGCGCAGCCCTTCTATTTTTTAACACGCTTAAAGGTATATTGGTTTATCGCTTAATCTTAAATGTTATGGAACGCTGGTTGCCTGCCTTATCCTTGATGACAACCTTATAGGTTCCGTTCTTTTTTACAGTATAACCCTCATACTTTTTAGCAGAAATTTTCTTGCCGTTTACCGTTACCGAAGCAATGCCGGAATGTAAGTCCTCAAAGGACAATGTGACAGCCCTTTTATATGTCTTACCATTCTTTGCGCCGTAGATAATCGGTTTCTTTTTGTCAATGACAAATTTTAACTTTTGCACCTTGCCGTCTAAGGACCAGCAAATAAGCTCATGCTGTCCGTTCGTTTTAACCACCTTACCCGGCTTGACTGCCTTGCCGTCTAAGGTCAGCTTTGCAAGACTTCCGGCTTTCGCCACCTTAATTGTCACATTCTTCTTATAGTTCTTCTTATTCTTTACGGAAGTTACTTTTGCCGTGCCATCAGCAGCAGCGGTCATGGCATAAAACGCCTTTGACTTCTGTGCATCCGTATACACCCATGTGACACAGTTTGGATTTGCCGGGTCAACGCTGCCGTTTGTCTTTACTACCGGGGCAGCAAAGGTCACTGAAAACTCCTGACGGATGTTCATATTCATGCCATCCATATCGTCTGCCCCGGCAAGCCGGCAAAGCTCTGCCATTTCGGCGGATGTCATAGCTTTCCCAGCCCCGCTCATCGTAGCGCTCTCAACATTATAGTATGCATAAAACATCTTTTGATTTAAGCATACCTTTTCATAGCCCATGTTTTCTGCAAAAGCAGTCTCTACCTCTGACAGGGTTCCGCTGCCTGACATTGAAATCATAAAATAAGTCGTATTATCAATCATCTCATCGGTGACCTCATAGCCCATTTGAGCATACTCCTGCTTCATCTCATCCACTGTCTTCCCTTCCATCTCGGCAAGAATTGCTAATGTAGCCTGATCCACGCCCTGGGTAAACTTATACTCCGCTGTGTTCTCCGACGTAAAAGTCACATTTGTCCTGACCGCCTCGCTACACCCGGTAAATCCAACTGCAAACATGCCTAGGATAAGCGTTAACAATAACCTCTTTCCCTTTGTAAGCTTCATACATAATCCCTTCCCTTCTTTTTTTATATATAATTTATTTATAGATTTTCTTTCCTGCGACGCATAGCTAGTGTACTATACCATTCATAATTAGTCAATCCATACTGTCTATATTGCCATCTGTCACAACTCTATATATCTGGGCTGATACCGCCATCTTGCTAAAAAATACAAAACTGCTGCCACGGCTGCCATGAGGCCCAGCACACCGCACTGGTATGGCAATCCCTTTATCATCTGGTTCATGTGAATATCCTGCTCCACGCATATTACGACTACCATAACTACCAGCCAGCAAATTGCCCAAACAGTCTGATAACAGGGTGTTTTTTTCCATTTTTCTTTCCTGTCTCGCTCATTCGGCGGGAGGAAAACCACATCAATGTCTGCAGCCTTGTGGAGCGGTCAATCATCAAAACCATATAGATTGAAAAAAAGAAACAAATATCCGTCAACAGCAGCAGAATAAAGGGCACCGGCTGCATCTGCGCTGCATGCTCTACCTCATCGGCAATATACTCTGCTATGTAAGTCTCAAAACAACAGCTCCGCAGCAGGCTGCGTCCCAGTGCAGCAATCACCGAACACATACCCATGCATAGTGCACGGTATTTAAAAAACTGCTTTCTGGAAAATCCGAACACCGCATATCTCTGAATGTCCCCCAGTCCTACATTATCATTACAAAATAGAATCAGCCACATCGGAATCAGATAATCCATGCTGGAAACGCTCTCAGCCAGCTTAAAAAACAAATTGCATGTCAGACACACCGCCACCAGAACCGCAGATATGGCTATCATATTGAATGCCTCTCTGGGCAATTGGTATTTTAACAGCTTTTGATTCATTGTACATCCCACCTTCGATATCCCACACAAGTATTCATTCCAAAGCAAGCAGCCGCAAAAAACATAACGGCGGACAGCACTGCCATATAACAATCAAGTGAAAGCTTTGCCACGATAATAATCAGCATTATCACAAAAACATATAGAAACAATCCGCTCACCAACGCAAGCACTGCGATTACGTTGCGCCCGGCCAGCGCCATGATAAGCACCGCACTCACCGCCATGTATAACAGGAGGAGATAGCATACTCCGGCAGGCGTTATCTTCGGCGCCTTCAGAAAAAAGCACAACAATCCGTGTGTGAAAACAGACGCTGCCGTGCATAACAGAGAAAGACAGCATCCCCTTTTCACCAGATACAAAAGATTCTTCCTTCTGTAAAAGCAAAACCTTGTATGGAGTCCTGAATCATCCAGCTTGCACCATATAAAAAAATACACTATTAGCATGGCCAAGGAGGTAAGCACCAATATGTTTCCCCGTAAAATCTCCATCATCTCACTCCCAACATTTATCAACTATTTAGTCACCTGCAGCGGCTCCGCTGTATACGCAATGAATAACTCCTGCAGCGTCATGGCAGTCACCGACATCCCCTGCTTGCGAAGCTTTAAAAGCTCCTCCTCTGCAAAATCGTCGTATATCATATACTCGGTAACGGAACCCACGGTCTGTACGGACAAAATGTTCTTCCCCTCCAGATGCGCCTTGTGCTCCTCCCTGCCCACACATTTGTAGGAGCGTCCGTGTATCGTTTCCATATCATCCGCCAAAATCACGCTGCCTCGGTCGAGCATGACCACATCTGTAAATAAGCCTGCCATCTCCTCAATTAAGTGGGTAGATATCACAAAGGTTCTCGGCTGTCTCTCCTGCTCCTCCAGCAAAAGCTCATACATCTGCTTTCTGGCCACCGCATCCATGCCGGAATAGATTTCATCAAACAGCACAACGCTGCATCCGCTGCACACACCAATAATAAATCCTAATGCCGCCTGGCGCCCCTTTGACAACGCCGCATAAATGTCCTTCCGGCGAATCTGAAACAGTGTAAGCAGCTGCTCAACACGCGCCTCGTCCCACTTCGGATAAAATGCGGCTGCCATTTTCAAAATTCTCTTGACAGCATATAAATCAAATTCATCTATGTGCTCTGTCATAAAACAAATATCACCGAGCACCCTGGGATTCTCCACTGCAGGCTCCTCCTGCAAAAACACCTCGCCGTTGTCGGGTACATACCTCGTACAGATACAGTTTAACAGTGTTGTCTTTCCCGCGCCGTTCCTTCCAAGCAACGCATAGATACCTCCCGCTTCCATAACAAAGCTCACATCATCTAATGCCTGTACATCAGCAAATCGCTTTGAAATATTTTTACATTCTATCGCTTTCATATACCATGCTGCTCCCTTCCCAAAAATTAAGTATCCGCCGCCTTTTCCATGTAGCCTTGAATTATCTCAATCACCTCGTCACCGGTAATTCCCAGCTTTTCCGCCTCCTGCATCAGCAAGGCTACAGATTCCCGGATAAACCGCTCCCGTTTTCGTTTTCTGATTTTTTCCTTTGCTCCGGTGCTGACAAACATGCCGATGCCCCGCTTCTTATAGAGGATTCCTTCCTCTACCAGCAGGGAAAAGCCCTTCCTTGCGGTGGCAGGGTTCATTCGGTACACAGCTGCAAACTGGTTCGTGGAGGGTACCTGCTCCTCCTCAAGAATGTGGCCCTTTAAAATCTCATCCTCCAGCCACTGTGCAACCTGTATGAAAATGGGTGTCAACGACGTCTCGTCAAACTGCATGTGCGCCACTTTCCTTTCACCGCTCGTTAGACGGTTAGTTATTCAAGTAACTAACCTTTGATATGAATATAGCATAACATCTTAAGCATGTCAATAGATAAAATCACGTGGTCATTTCATCCTCTTCATTGTCTGATATGGAGATTACTCCACTTTCGATAAGCTTAAGCAAATGGTCAATCATAACAGGATCAAACTGTTTTCCCTTGTTATTCTTAAGCTCATTAAAAATGACATCAGGTGTCAGATTTTTCCGATAACAGCGGCAGCTATTCATTGCATCAAAAGCATCTGATATGCAGATAAGACGGGCTATAACCGGAATATCTTCACCTGCAAGTCCATTGGGATAACCGTTGCCATCATAGCGTTCATGGTGGCACAACGCACCCATACCAATATCCTCAATTATAGTAAAGTCCCGAAGGAGTTCTTCACCGAAAATAGTATGCTTTTTCATGATTTCATACTCCTCATCGGTAAGCTTGCCCGGTTTGGTAAGGATATTATCCGGTATGTACAGCTTTCCACAATCATGCATCAAGGCAATATAATAAAAGCTTTTACATTCAGCCTCAGAAAATCCCATACTCTCGGCAAGCAGCTTTGAATATTGTGCAACACGCATGGAATGACCTTTCGTATACGGATCCTTTGCTTCAATGAAATTGACAATCGTCTGCATGGTCTGCTCAATAATCTTCTCATCCCGTTTCTGCTGTTCAATCAAACGCCGCAGATTGACCTTTACAATAATCATTGCAAGGAAACAACTGGTCCAGATAATCATTGCTACACAAAGCACCCAGAAAAGCGGACTATTAAAAATACTGGTATGCAGATGGTAGCGTATCTCTCCCTTGGAAAAATCCGCTACATAATCAATATTCTTTTCCGGAATATACATGATAAAACCTATTCTGACACTGCTTTCCTTATCTGTGTCTTCCGGTTTTGGAGCGATAGGCATTTCACCTGACACTACATCAGGATAATATACAAAATAATCTCCCTCATACAACCGAACCATAGGACCGGAAGATGTCATAAAATGTTCAAGGTTGATGACATACATGGTATACTCTGCAAGGTCAAGGCTCTGTACACTTTCATTTCCTGAATTTACGTTCTGATGATATTCATAGTCTCCATTCCATGTATTGGTTACACACATTTCCTCGGGAATATATACGACAGCCTTCCAGTCGGTAATGGTATCAGAAGAATTATTGATTACTACCAGCTCATAGATTGTACCTACAGACTCCTTATAAAGAACATTGCCTTGAGGATCTAAAACAGGATTATTCATCCATGAGCCGCTATCTCCTCCTCTTGTGACAATATCTACCGTAATATCATCAAAGACAAATGCAGTCCCCTCCCGTCTGCCGTCCGCAAAACTATGTACCCTTTCACGGGTATTATATTGGTGATTTTGAATAAAAAGCAACGTCATACCGACGATAATCAAAATCGGCAGAACAACCACACTAATCAAAAGTGGTTTGCTGATTTTCCTTTGCACAGTGAGTCCCCCTTTTCGTACTAAATCAAATCCTACGCAGCAATAAATACTGCGAAAGACTGAAACCGAAAATATCCATATATTTTCATAATCTTATCATAATTATGGGGTCATTACAATAATTATAGATTTAATATTTTGTTTCCCCATATAGATATCATATTTTGTATAGTTTTATCCTTTTCCCCGCAGCCGCTTGATACCGGTCTCGAAATCCTCTTCTGCCACTTCCTCCGACTGCCTTGCCCGAGCCGAGAGCAACGCCTCGTTTACAGCCGCCTAAATCCATGCGCAGCTCATACCATCGAAGGACTTTGCCAACGATGCCCCATCAATGTCTCCCGC
>CAMWOF010000004.1 GCA_947175805.1 uncultured Clostridiaceae bacterium | reverse complement strand
GTCTATTATCGGGGAGTTTAAGAAGGCCTCGCCGAGCCTTGGAGAAATTAACAGCCGGGTGGATTTGGAAGAGCGTATCCGCCAGTATAATTTTTCGGTGGATGCGATTTCCTGCCTGACGGAAGAGGACCATTTCCATGGCAATGTAGAGTATTTCCGGGAGATTCGGCAGATGAGCGATTTGCCTATGCTGCGAAAGGATTTTATCATTGACGAATACCAGATTTATGAGGCGAAAACCATCGGGGCGGACGCAGTGCTGCTCATTGCGGCGATTTTAGAGGACAGCCAAATGGAGGCGTTCTATGAACTGGCTCACCATCTTGGCATGGATGTGCTTTTGGAGGTACATGATGAAGCGGAGATGGAGCGGGCATTAAAATTAGGTGCAGATATCATCGGCATCAATAATCGGAATCTCAAGGATTTTTCTATCAGCCTGGAGACAACAAGAAGGCTTCGCCCGCTGGTGCCAGCGGGAGTGGTGATGGTGTCGGAGAGCGGCATAGAGAAGGATGAGGACATTGCGTTCTTAAAAGAATGTCAGGTGGATGCGCTGCTGGTAGGAAAAGCGCTTATGGAGCATGAGAATCCCTTCAACCTTGCAAGGCATTGGAAACAGATGTAAATATGTGGGAAGCGGGCAACCGCTCAAAATGAGAATAGAGAATTGAAATTATAGAAAGGAAGTGCAGGCATGGAAAACAAAATGTATGGAGAATTTGGCGGTCAGTATGTGTCGGAGTCATTGATGAATACCTTGAAGGAGCTGGAGGCGGCTTACCGGGAGGCGGTGGCGGATCCGAAGTTCTGGGAGGAGTTTGACTTTTATATGAAGGAATATGTGGGCAGAGAAAATCCCCTCTATTTTGCGGGGAAGCTGTCTGAAAAGTATGGAACGAAAATCTATCTGAAGCGGGAGGATTTGAACCACACCGGCGCCCATAAGATAAACAATGCCATCGGGCAGATTCTTTTGGCGAAACGTATGGGTAAGACAAAGGTAATTGCAGAGACCGGCGCGGGGCAGCACGGCGTGGCAACTGCTACCGGCGCGGCGTTGTTTGATATGGAGTGCAAGGTATATATGGGGGCAGAGGATATCGAACGGCAGAAATTAAATGTGCTCCGCATGGAAATGTTAGGGGCAAAGGTGGTGCCAGTGACCTCCGGAAGCAATACCTTAAAGGATGCCACCAACGAGGCAATCCGCACCTGGGCGAAGGAGGCGGAGGATACCTTTTATGTGCTGGGTTCTGCAGTAGGTCCCCATCCGTATCCTGAAATTGTGAAGACATTCCAGAGCATTATCAGCAAGGAAGCAAAGCGGCAATGTATGGAAAAGGAGGGGAGACTGCCGGATGCGGTGGTGGCATGCTGTGGCGGCGGTTCCAATTCTATCGGCATGTTTGCAGAGTTTTTAGAGGAGCCTTCGGTAAAGCTTTACGGCGTGGAGGCTGCCGGACTGGGAATTGAGAGTGGACAGCACGCCTCTGCATTTGCCCTGGGAAGACCGGGTGTGCTGCACGGTATGCGTTCCTATCTGCTGCAGGACGAAGATGGAAATGTGCAGCTTGCATATTCCATTTCGGCTGGGCTTGATTATCCGGGCATTGGACCGGAGCATGCATATCTGCATGACAGTGGCAGGGTTACCTACGACAGCGTTACTGATGAGGAGGCAATGGAGGCGCTTTTGGAGTTGTGCCGCCTGGAGGGAATTATCCCGGCTATTGAGAGCGCCCATGCGCTGGCGTATTTGCCGACGATATGCAAAAACATGACGGAGGAGCAGATTTTAATTGTCTGCCTGTCCGGCAGGGGAGATAAGGATATTAACACCATTGCAAATTATATTGAGAGCAGGGGAGGAATACGGGGATGAACAGAATAACAGAAAGACTGGATGCTTTAAAGGCAAAAAATGAAAAGGCTTTTATCACCTATATGACAGCGGGACTGCCGGATATGCAGGGGACAGTCAATATTATCAAGGCACAGGCGGATGCAGGTGTCGATGTAATCGAACTGGGCGTACCCTTTTCGGATCCGGTGGCAGACGGACCGGTAATTCAGGATGCATCCTACAAATCTATTTTGAAAGGAACTAACCTTGCAAAAACCTTTGATGCGGTGGCAGAAGCGAGGAGAGAGTGTCAGGTGCCAATCATTTTTATGATGTATTACAACACCATCCTGTATTATGGTGTGGAAAAATTTGTAGATAAGTGTATTGCCGTGGGTGTGGACGGTCTGATAATACCTGATTTGCCTTATGAGGAGCAGTATGAAATCAAGCGGTTTCTGGCAAAAGAGGGGGCGCCAAAGCTGATACCTCTGGTATCACCGGTTTCGGGAGACCGGCTGCCCATGATATTAAAGGAGGCGGAGGGCTTTGTGTACTGTGTATCTTCCATGGGCGTGACAGGGCAGGCGGCAGACTTCCATAAGAACGTAAGGGCATATTTGGAGACGGTCAAGGCACAGTCCCCGGTTCCGGTGATGATGGGCTTTGGTATCCGCACGGCGGCGGACGTAGAGCCGTTAAAGGATACGCTGGATGGTTGTATCGTAGGCTCAGCCTTTATCCGGCTTATGGAAGAAAATAATTACGATTTAGGTAAAATATCAGAATACATTCAAACTTTTAAGGCGGAATTGAATAAATAACCAGATTATTTATTTGCTATTTTGCACAAAAAAAGACGATTCAATTGTGGAAAAAGTTTTGACAATTATGCACAACGCTGATTATTCATTTTCCACAGAGATTCGTCTTTTTTGCGTTGAAAGAATGAAGCTTTTGTGTTAATATAGACAATAGACAGATAGCTGAATAGGTATGTTCATCATATTTACCAAACCTGTTTGGCTAATTTCAATTATGATAAAAATGAAGGAGGCGTTTATTATGGCATTACCTGCCAACATAGCTTCTGGAGGCGAGTACAATGTAGTAAGTATTGCAGCGTCCAGCAACAAGGGTATGCTCATTCGGTTTTTGAATGAACAGGTTGAGGAAGGTTTTTATGCTTTGGTTATCGACTATTTGAAGGATAATAATTTTGATTTATCCGCGATGATGGTTGATGAAGAAGTAAAGGCACAGTGTTCTAAGCTGTATGAACTTGCAACATTTGTAGATGAAAATATTAAACAGACTGGAAAATACGAGATTGAGGAGTGGATTGAGCCGCTGTTTAAGTTTGTCTATGGCGATATTGATCCGGGGAATACGGATGCGACGATTTCCACGGCCGGTATATACAGGTACAGCATCTGGCTTATTTACCTGTACCAAAACGAACAGTTCGGCGATGCAATGCGTTTAATCGGCGAGAGAATTGCCCCCCTGTTAATCAATACATATTACCAGATTGTAGAGATTGATGACAGACCAAAGTATTTTGACAAAGCGGTGATGGGCTATCTGGATTTGATGAATGTGGTCATGGAGATGAATCTTCCGGCCAGCCTGTCGAATTCTGAGGCGTACTTAAACAACCTGGAGGTGCTTTACGACTATACCATAGAGGACGAAAACGTGGGAAATGACTACAAGATTCAGTTCTCCATCGGGCTGTTTAATGCGCTGATTGCCATGAAGAATTACGAAAAGACCTTTGAGTTTTACAGCCTGAATGCGGAGCATATTCCGGTGGATAACATCCGCGTGTACGAGAGCTTCCGGGAACTGATTCACAACTGTAATTCCACCCAGGATACAAATGTGTTAAGCCGTAATATTATATCTGCCATTTCCAAGCAGGATATATACAATAAACGGATTGATACGCTCATTGGCGAGGTATCTGCATTTGTCAAGAAGGTATACCAGTATATTGAGAATGAGCCGGAGATGAAAAAAAATATCCAGATTCTCGGCGTAGGCAGTGCCCTTGAGGGAAAGAACAATGTGTTTGAGGGTCTGTACGAGTACAATCTGGTATTCCATGAATGTGGAATCAAGGATCTGGTGAACCAGGATGTGTCCGGGCGTTCATGGGAGGAGAAGTACGAGGTGTTAGATCTTTTGTACACCACCCTGAATGTTATTTTTGATGGTTATAATGTATATGAGATTTCCAACAAGATCGAGCATCAGTATGTGGAGCTGAACTGGATTGGCGACTATGTAAATGCGAATCCATCGCTGCTTAAGCTGTTCTTCAGCATTAAGGAGAAGATTCGTGCATTTAGGGTCAGAAAGAACTCGATTTTAGAAAAGAGCAAGACAAATTACGAGATAAAGAAGCTGCTTGAGGACAGACAGAAGCATCTGGTATTTATGGCTGCAAGGGATATGATTGCCCATGGCGTCAATAATGCCAAAACAACGGTTATCGGTAATAGCTACGATTCCAGAAAGGCAGAACAGTACTTGGCAAAGACATTTTCTGATATTACCCTGCCTTCCAGATATGCCGCTGCGCAGCAGCCGCAGACTACGAGTAAGTTCAGCTTCGGAAAGCATAATAATAATGCTGAGAACCAGGAATACAGAAAGCTCATGGCAAACTCCGAGGTAGCGGATATGCTGTGCAAGTCAGAGTGGCTGTGGTATCAGTATATCGAGCGTGGCAAAGATAAGCAGACACAGGAGGAGGTTACCTATTCCGTGGCTTGTCTGATTCGCATCGTGGAGCTTTTGATTGCCAGGAAGTCCCAACCTGTGCCGAAGACCGATGCACCAAATAAAAAGGTCATTATCACCAAAACAGGCAAGGTGATAGAGCTGTCTGACGAGAGCAGTTCCACCGCAGTCAGCGACAGGCCGCAGGAGCTTAATGTAATGGAGTTTATTGATAATATCGGCCAGCATATGACAACGCCGACAGATGAGAACATCAGCTATGTTAAGGCGTATATTGAGGATTGGCTGAATTTCCTTCTGAACAATAAATTTGACAAGAATTTGCTGCTCTCTGTGTTTGAGGCGGAGGAAATGCGCAGCAAGACACTGCAGATTATTAAGAAGATGATTTATGATTTAAAGCCTTTGAACTAAGCTTCATATTGTTTACTTTACAAACCACACACTACGGGGGGAAATAGTAGTGTGTGGTTTTTTGCTGGTTTAATTTGACAATACCCATGGTACAGGATAAAATAAAAGAATTGATGGAGGATATACTATGGGCAATTTTTTTGCGATGATTTCACGGATGAAATATATTGAGCGCTGGGCGCTGATGCATAACACGAGACGGGAAAATATCAGTGAGCACTCTTTAGAGGTCAGCATCCTCGCCCATGCGCTGGCGGTAATTGGAAATACCAGGTGTAAAAAAACGCTGAACGAGGAGAAGGCGGCGTTGATTGGGCTCTATCACGATGCCTCGGAGATTATCACCGGTGATATGCCAACACCGATTAAGTATTCCAGTCGGGAGATGAAGCATATGTTTCACGCTGTGGAAAATCAGGCATGCGAGCATATGTTGACTATGCTGCCAGAGGACATGCGGGACGCATACAGAGGCATTTTTTTCAAGCAGGAGGAGGATGACTATCTGTGGAAGCTGGTAAAGGCGGCAGACAAGCTGTCTGCCTATATCAAATGCATGGAGGAAATTTCCGGGGGCAATCAGGAGTTTTCCAGTGCAAAAGAGACCCTGTATGCTGCTCTGCTGCAGATGGACCTGCCGGAGCTTCGGATATTTATGGAGGAGTTTCTTCCTGCATACGGAAAAAATCTTGATGAACTGCAAAGGGATGCGCAGGGAGCAAAGAGCAGAGCAGAAACATAACGCTGTGTTCAGAGAAGATAAAATGCAGCCTGCCGAAACAGCGGGCAGAGAAAAGAGCAGGGGGAAGCTTGATGCAGGAATATCTGTTGATGAATAAAAGCAGGCCGTTACTGTCCTTCCGTGCAGAAGAGCGCATTGCCGGTTCCGCCCTGGTAGAGACGGAGCGGTTTGTAGCGAAGGATTTGCTGCCGCCGGGTTTTTCAGATATTCATATGTGGGTTGTTAACCGTAATTACGCCAGATATAAGGAATATATGAAAAAATGGATTCGGCTCTGGGGGCTTGACAGTGAGACCGGTTTTTTGAACATGACGCATGGGCTTTCCCTGAACGATACCTTGTGGGTGAAGCAAAGGGATTCCGGAATAGGCTGGGATGACGTGAATTTATATCATAATGATTTTACTGATGCGGCATCTGTCATTGCCTTTGCAGATGACAAAGAGAGCCGCTCAGGGGAAGACCTTCCCGTTACCTCGCCGGAGTTCACTGCTGAGGGTTCTTTTGCCAAGTGCTGGGTACGTGAGGGAGACAGTATTTATTTGTATAAAAAGGGTGGTTATGGCTTTGCTGGTGCAGGACTGGAGCCATATTCCGAATGCTATGCGTCCCAGGTGTCCCGCAGGCTGTGCCGCACATGGGTGGATTATGATATCGCAGCATACAAGGGCAGCATCGTATCCAGATGCAAAATGTTTACGTCTATAGAGAAAGGATTTGTGCCTGCTTATAAGCTGTTTGATATGTCAAGATACTGTGGCTATGAGGAAATATTAACATTTTGCAGTTCTTTGGGTGTGGAGGAGGATTTCCGCCGCATGGTTGTTCTGGATGCGGTCATCTTTAATGTGGACAGACACATGGGAAATTTCGGCTTCATTGTGGATAACGATACATTTCAGATACTTGGGTTTGCTCCGATATTTGACCACAACAGGTCTCTTCTGGCGGGGGCAGCGGAGACAGATTTCGAGGCATTTGACAAGTACCGTCAGGGAATCGGGCACATGCTTGGCGGGGCGTTTACGGATGTTGCGAGGCGGCTTTTGACGCCGGCTATCCGCAGGGATTTAGAGACGCTTTCAGATTTTTCTTTTACACCGCAGGCAAAATATAAGTTTCCGGAGGATAGGTTGTCCTTTTTGTCAAAGGCGGTACGGGAACAGGTCAGGGGAATTCTTGCATGAGGAAATGTAAAAAAGGGCAGAAAATGGAGTGAGGAGCATGGTTATGGAGAGAAACAAAAAGAAGAATATGAAAAAAGAGTGCGTAAGGAAAAAAAGCGGGTTAGCGAAAGCGATATGCCGGCATTTTGTCCGCTTGTCTGGTGTGTTGTTCATTTTCTGTCTGTTGTTTATGGGGACGCCGGTCTGTACGGCAACAGAGGTGCCGGAGGTGTCCACCGAGGCGGAGGATATCGAGGAGGACTACGGCTATTCCCAGGTGCAGGTGGTTGAAAATTATCAGGATATTCTAATGCTTCCGGGGGAGTCGAGAGGGCTTACCTTTCAATATGGAGAGCAGATTCTCTCTGTGGCGTATTCAAGCAGCGATGTAAATGTGGCTGCAGTGTCAGAGACGGGAGTGATTACGGTGCTTGCTCCGGGAACGGCAACGGTTACCGTGTCGGGCGTTGATATCAGGGGCTATGCATTTTCGGGAACCGTCTATGTATATGCACCGATGCTTTCCACAACTGAAATCAATACAAATATTTATGGGCTGACGCCGCAAAAGGACGGATTTTATGATATTGAGGATGAGATCAGCTTAAAATATATTCCATCCAATTGTTCGGTTGCGGTAACCGCCCAAGACCCGAATCTGCAGGCGGTTTATAACGATAATTACTGGGGGCGCAGCGTGTCTTTAAAGGCGTTAAAGGTGGGCAGCTATACCGTGAGTATTCTCATCCAGGATAAAGCATTTTCTGTAGCAGTCAATGTGCGCAGCCTCTATTTTACCCGGCACGCAAAGACCGTGGCGGATTTGGACGGCTATGGAGAGGGAGAAGAGACGCTCATTTGGCGGGAGGGAAGCAGTATGCTGGCCCTCTATAAGGGAGAGTCTGCTACACTGAAGTTTCACGGTGCCCTGGGTGGGGAGCAGGTAAAATGGAGCTCCAGCGACAAAAAGGTAGCGACGGTCAGCAAGAGCGGCAAGGTGACGGCAAAGGGCTATGGCTCGGCGGTGATTACAGCGCAGACGGGAGCTTTTTGTTGTACCTACGCAGTAGGAGTATCCTATAAAACGGCAATTAAGGCTCTGCGTTATGGTGTGGAGCATTACGGTTCTACCTATTCCCAGGCGAACCGTATGAAGGAAGGTTTTTACGATTGCAGCTCTTTTGTATGGAGAGCATATAAGGCAGCGGGAAAGTATTTGAATAAAAATGGCGGCTGGGCGCCGACCGCGGCGGGCTTGGCAGAGTGGTGCGTAAAGAATAATTATATGATTTATGAGGGCGTAGTAGATGTGTCTAAGCTTCTGCCGGGAGATTTGGTGTTTGAGTGCGATGAAACGGAGGCAAATGGGCGTTACAAGGGCATTTACCATGTGGATATGTACCAGGGAAATCAAATGCTGATTACGGTAGAACGCCAGAAATACCTGTACGGGCAGCTCTACAATGTGATGGTGGCAAGACCCTGCGCCGCTATGGGGACTGTGACGGCAAAGAAATCAGGAAAGAGCATTAAACTCACCTGGGGCAGCGTATACGGTGCAAAGGGCTATAAGATATACCGAAGCACGAGCAAGAATGGAAAATATAAGGCTGTGGCCACCGTGAAAAATGGAACAGAATATAAGGATACCAAAGCAAAGAAAGGGGTAACCTATTATTACAAGGTGAGACCTTACTGGAGAATGGACGGTAAGACGTACTATGGGAAGTATTCTTCAGTGGTGAAAAAGAAGCGGTAGGAAAAGAAGGTGATGAGACATGACGAATTTGCTGTGTATTGCAATAACGATGCTGCTTATCCTAGGTGTGGGGCTGTGCTTCCACATTCTGCTTCGGGTGTGCCCGGAGGAGGGCTGGGCAAGCGCAATTATGTCAATTATGGTACTAATATATGTGACCGGTTTATTGGGGAATACCAAAGCTGCACTGATTCTCCTGTTTATTCTGGGAGATGTGGGGCTGCTGGCGGGGGTAATTGCGGCAGTTCTTAAGAAGAAGCGTTCTATCATAACCTTTATAACTCCCGGTATTGTCATGATATTCGTCCTGGCAGGTTTTGCGGCAGTTATGTTTCACGGTTTCCGCATTATTAACTGGGACGAGCTTTATCAGTGGGGTAAGGCTGCAAACTATATGGTGCAGTATGACAAGCTGGCCAGCGGTACAGGCTTTGAGGGGGAGTCAGTGCTTTTATCCTCTACGACATTTTTTCATTATGTATTTTCTAAATTAAGCTTTCTGCGGCTGGGCTACATTACGGAGAGTAATTATTATGTTTCTAATATTGTATTGTGGTTTAGCGCCTTGCTGCTTCCGTTTGCCGGTGACGGCTGGAACCGGCGAAAAGAGGTCTGGGCCTTTGGTTTGCTGCATTTTATGCTGGCGTCCGTTATTTTTGTACAGCCCTACTATAATATCTATGTCGATCAGGCCACAGCCTACTGGTCAGGGACATTGATTGCCTGGGTGCTGCTGCAAAAATATAACAAAAGGAATCTGTATCTGGTTCCGTTGGTGCTTTTGAACGTGGGTTTGATGAAAAGCATGGAGGGACCGCTGTTTGCAGTTATTGTTCTGCTTGCGATAGTGTTAAGGTACTGCTTTGTAAGAAAAGAACAAAAGAAGAAGTTGTTCCCGGATAATGCAGTCAGACTGCTTTTTTCCGGTAAAGGGATCCTCGGCATTCTGGTGATTATCTGTCCTTTTGTTTTTATGGGCATATGGTCTGCTGTCACCGGAGAAAACGGTTTGTTTCGCGGGAACGGAAACGGTTTTGATATGACAAGAATTTTGTTGACGGCAAAGACAATGTTCGGAAAGGCCTTCTTATCAGTTACCCTGCACGATGACAGACTGTATATATCATTTATAATGTTTATGATAATTGCATTGGGACTGGTATGTATTGTATATCCGTTTTTTTTGGAGAAAGAGGAGATTCGGGTATATCAGAAGCTGATGTATGTTTACGTAGCCGGTTCCATAGCCTATTTTTGCGTTATGCTCTTTGCCTATGTGACTGTGTTTCCGTATGTGGATAGCGTACAAGCTATATCCATGAACCGCTATTATTCGGATTATATGATGCTGGGGGTAGTTCCCCTCACCTATCCACTGTTTATGGGGGAGCGCCGGCATAAGCGAGGGGGTGTTCTGGCATTGCAGCAAGTGCTGGCAGTAACTGTGATTCTGGTATCCGTATACATTAGCAGCCCTTATTTTATGAGTAATTTAAGCCATGCATACCGTATGGACAAGGCATCTTACGCAGAACGGGAAAATTTTGTGGAATATGCGAAAAAAGTAAAGAAGGCAACCAACGGAAACGGGAAAATATATTTTGTCACCCAGAAAAAGAGTGAAAAATATGCGCTGATTGCGGATTATGAATTGGGAGCGCAGTTGAGCCGCGGTGGAATGTGCTTTAAGTTCAGAGAAAATCTCGATACCTATATATCGGGGAACACAGAGTATGATATTTCCATGCTTCCGAGCGTGTTAAGGGATTACGGCTATGAATATTTATGGATTTATTCATCGGATGATTATTTCAAAGAGAACATGAAGGAAATGTTCGGGATTAAAAAATTTAAATCGGGCAGCTTTTATCGGGTTATTGTCGATGGTGAGTCTGTGAAGCTGGAATATATGAAGAATGTGCAGAAGTAGGGAAGCGGCTTGCCTGGATTTCCATTATATGTTAAAATGGACAGTGTTTTAATATTTGAGGAGCAGACATGAATCATACATTTGTAATATGCGCATACAAGGAAAGTCCATATCTGGAGGAGTGTATTGTTTCATTAAAACAACAGACAAAAAAAAGTGAAATCTTGGTGGCAACTTCCACTCCGTCAGCTTATATAGAGGAATTGTGCAGCAAATACCATCTGCCCTGCTATGTCCGGGACGGGAAGCCCGGAATCGGTGCTGATTGGAATTATGCCCTGTCTGTTGCAAAGACGGAATATGTTACAATTGCACATCAGGACGATAAATATGAGGCAGTGTTTTGGGAGAGGAAAGAGGCTTATATTGAGGAAGCGGAGCGGCTGCGGCAATGTCCGCTGATTATTTTTTCGGACTACAGGGAATATATAGGGCAAAAAGCCGATGCATACAGAACGAATCTCAAAATCAAACGCATTTTGCTACGGCCGCTTATCAGAAAACAGGCACAGAACCGTTGCGCTCCCAAAAGAGCAGTCCTGCGTTTTGGGAATGCAATCTGCTGTCCTTCCGTAACCTATAACATGGGCAGTATATGGCGGCTGCTGGAGCAGCAGGGCAGGCATGCCCTGTTTGGGACCGCAATGAGAAGTAATCTGGATTGGGAGGCATGGGAGTGGCTGAGCCGCCAAAAAGGAGCATTTGTATATATTCCAGAACTGCTTATGCAGCATCGGATCCATGAAGCAAGCGAGACAAGCGCAGTCATTCATGAACACCAGAGAAAGCAGGAAGATTATTTTATGTTTTGCAAGTTTTGGCCGAAGTGGATTGCAAAAATACTGTCCGGTGTTTATATAGCAAGTGAAAAGGGAAATACGGTATCTTGATGCCGGGTGAATGTTGAGAAATGAAGGTAACAGCGATGCGATTACTTATGGTTATACCCGCATATAATGAGGAAGATAACATTGTCAGAGTGGTGAACAATATCCGGGAGCAATACCCGGAATATCATTATATTGTGGTAAACGACGGTTCCACTGACCATACCTCAAGAAGGTGTCACAGAAACGGAATAGAGATTATTGATTTACCCGTGAATCTGGGACTGGCCGGTGCATTTCAGACAGGGTTAAAATATGCCTACATGAAGGATTATGACTGTGTTTTGCAGTTTGATGCGGACGGACAGCACAAGCCGGAGTATATTCAAAAGATGCTAGATAAAATGGAGCAGGGATATGATATTGTGATTGGCTCGCGATACGTTGAGGAAAAAAAGCCAAAGAACCTGCGGATGATAGGTGCAAGAATGTTGACCGTGGCGATTAATTTTACGACTGGAAAACGGATTGCAGATCCCACATCTGGCATGCGCATGTTTAACAAAGCCATGATAAAGGAATTTGCGGTAAATATGAATTATGGCCCGGAGCCGGATACGATTTCCTATCTGGTGAAGCAGGGTGCAAGTATTGCAGAGGTTCAGGTAGCCATGGATGAGCGCACGGCGGGAACCAGTTATCTGAATATAACCAAATCCGCATTGTATATGCTGCGAATGTTGGTTTCTATTTTGTTTATCCAGAATTTTAGAAAACGCGATGACAGGCATGTGATTATGAAGAGAAAGTAGGTGTAGCTATGGCGGTTGGATTGCGAATCATACTGATTGCATTTTCGGTGCTTGCCTTGATATATATTATTGGAAAGATACGGCATTCCCGGATGCAGATAGAGTATGCATTGTTCTGGATATTGTTATCAATTGTATTTATTTTGATGGCAGTTTTCCCAGAGCTGGTATACGGGGTATGTAAGCTCCTTGGCATTATGTCGCCTGCGAATTTTGTATATTTGTTCATTATTGCAATTCTGCTTTTGAAGGTATTTATGATGACCGTGGAGCTGTCTGCTCTGGAAAATAAGGTGAAGGATTTGGTACAGCAGCAGGGGATTGCCGAGAAGACCAGGTCGGAGGAGGAGAAGCGTGTTCGATGTGATAAGCAAGAGGTAAACTGAAGTGGTTGCTATTTTAATGTCAACGTACAATGGTGAAAAATATATAAAAGAGCAAATAGAGAGTATTTATGCGCAGACATATAAGGACTTTCAGCTTTTTGTGCGGGATGACGGTTCTGAAAAGAAGTTTGTGGAACAACTTGAAAAGCTGCAGCAGGAATACGGGTTTGCATTGGAGAAGGGAGAAAATGTTGGATTCCTTCCAAGCTTCATGTGGCTTCTTAGCAGCGTTGATCAGGCAGATTATTTTGCATTTGCTGATCAGGATGATATTTGGTACCCGCAAAAAATACAAATGGCTGTGGAGTGGATGGAAAGGCAGAAGGATAAGGACACGCCGCTATTGTTTCACAGTGCATATGATATTGTAGATACACAGGGAAAAGTAATAGATACCTTTTGTTTTGATAATAGAGGATATGATTTCAGGAAAAGCATTACGGAAAACCATTATTCCGGGTTTTCTATGGTAATTAATGGTGTGCTCAGAACGGCTATGCTGAAAGCAGACCTATCTGAGCTGGACTATCATGATTGGTGGGCGGCAATGATTGCCCATGCGTTGGGAACTGGTTATTTTGACAAGCAGGTTATGGCAAAACACCGCTCCCATGGGGATAATGTTACTACCTTTAATTTTGCTACAAGGCTTCGTTGGCTGGTGGAGAATATGACAAAAGGATCGGAGATACGAAAGAGGGCAGGAGAATTTAAAAAATGCTTTTACGATAAGCTGGATACAGAGCAAAAAAAAATAATTGATTTGTTCTGCAGCGAAAGCTATGATTTAAAGAAAGCTTTAAAGAAATGCTTTTATTATAAAAAGTGGCGTTCAGCCTGGTCATCGGAGCTGACACTGCGATTCTTAATGTTAGTGGGGAAAATATAAATTTGATACAGGTATTGATGTCAACATATAACGGAGAACAATATATTGAGGAGCAGATAGACTCTATTTTGCAGCAGGACTGTAAAGAGGTAAACCTGTTAGTCAGGGATGACGGCTCATCGGACAGCACGGTGAATATACTGCAAAGATACAGTGAAAAATATGGGAATATCGTTTATTATACAGGGAAAAATATAGGGGTAGCCCATAGTTTTTTTGATTTGCTGGCGCATGTTCCTGACAACGCAGAATACATTGCCTTCAGTGACCAGGATGACGTGTGGTTAAAGGATAAGCTTACAGTTGCAGTTCGCCAGCTTGCGGGCAAGGAGATGCCCGCGTTATATTGCTGTAGACCGCTTCTGGTAGACCGGGATTTGAAGGTATTAAAAGACAGGATTCGCATTGCCAATCCGAGACCGGGATTCGGCAATTCCATGATAGAAAATATATGTACAGGCTGTACCATTGTTTTTAATCGAAAGTTATACGATCTGATTAGGGGAAAGCATCCCCGGCACTATCTGATACATGATATGTGGCTTTATCAGGTTGCCAGTTGTTTTGGTGAAGTGATTTATGATTGTGAGCCACATATTTTATATAGGCAGCATGGGTCAAATGCGATTGGGCTTGATGAGGGCAGAATTGCGCTTATTAAAAGGCAGATTGCAAGCTTCCGGCGGTTTCGCGGCAAATATACGGAGCAGCTCATGGAGTTTGCAGAAATGTTTTCTGTGCGCGGCGAAAACAGGGACATGCTGGAGGAAGTAATAGGGACAAGAAACCATTGGAGCTATAGATGGAAAACATTATTTGACGGACGGATTTACAGACAGGGTTTCTTTGACCGGTTTCTGTTTAAAGGGATGCTTTTTTGGGGCATGCTGTGATGCTTGTCCATACGTAATAATTATGATATTATGAGCATTGCAGAGCTTTGCGCTTGCGCAAAAGCTCTATAATGCGAAAACAGTCATCGAGCCGCAGGCGAGATGATAAAATGTGCAGAACAATATTTTGTATGAAAGAGATTATGGTTTGAGGAATAGAAAGAATGAAAGAGTTATATGATTATCGTACAATGATAGCAAGCTTGGTGAAACGCGATTTAATAGGGCGATATAAAAAGTCGGTGCTCGGTTTTTTGTGGTCCTTCATTGACCCTTTGCTTCAGCTTTTGATATATACATTTTTGTTTTCTGTGATATTAAAGACGGATATTCCGGCATTTCACATATGCCTGTTTGTAACTTTAGTACCCTGGCTGCTCATTTCCTCTTGCCTAACCGGCGGCTGCATGTCGGTAATCGGCCAGCAGGAAATGCTAAAAAAAATTTATTTTCCAAGGGAAATCCTTCCGATTTCCTTTGTGACGGCGCAGTTTGTAAACATGGTATTATCCTTTGTCGTTGTTTTTGTCATACTGGCAGTGAGCGGTTATGGCTTTCATCTTCCGGCACTGCTCACATTGCCGGTTATTATGATAATTGAGTTTATATTGGCTTTGGGGTTAACCCTTTTGTGCAGTGCGGTTACGGTGTATTTCCGCGATATGCAGCAGATTCTGGCAGCATTGTCATTGTTGTTAATGTATGCCTCGCCAATTGTATATACGTTAGATTTTGTCTCTGAAAATATACGAAAATTTTATATGTGGAATCCGATAACGAGAATTTTGGTTGCATACAGGGATATATTGTACTACAAGAAATTTCCTGATGCCATAAATATATTTTGGGGAATTGTGGAAAGCATCATTATTCTTATAATTGGAATGCTTGTATTTCGTAAATTGAGTAAAAATTTTGCAGAGGAATTATAATATGGAACAGGGAAATGCGATTGAAGTAAAAAATATATCTAAATCATATAAAATATACTATGACAAAAGCAACACCTTAAAGGATAAGGTTTTATTTAAAAATCGTAGTCACTATGAGGAAAGAGAGATTCTGCAGGATTTAAGCTTTAGCGTAAAGAAGGGCGAGGCAGTAGGACTTATCGGGCATAATGGCTGTGGTAAAAGTACAACCCTTAAGCTGCTGACAAGGATAATATACCCCAATAAAGGAGAGATTCAAACAGAAGGCAGGGTTTCAAGCCTGCTTGAACTGGGGGCAGGTTTCCATCCGGATATGACGGGGAGAGAGAATATATATATAAATGCCTCCATTTTTGGTTTAAACAAAAAGGAAATCGATTCCAGAATTAACGAAATTATCAAGTTCTCCGAGTTAGAGGAATTTATAGACAATCCTGTTCGGACATATTCATCGGGAATGTATATGCGGCTGGCGTTCTCTGTGGCAATCAACGTAAATGCCGATATTTTGCTGATTGATGAGATACTAGCGGTGGGAGATTCTAATTTCCAATTAAAGTGTGCAAAGAAAATGCAGGAGTTAAAGCGGGCAGGAATTACGATTGTGATAGTATCACATTCCATGGGACAGATTGAGGAGCTTTGTGACCGTTGTATTTGGCTGGATAAAGGAAAAATTGTGGCAGAGGGGACTCCACAATATGTGCATAAACTGTATTTGGAGTTTATGGGGCAGGTGCGCACGGAGCGTTCTGAAAAAGAGCGGCAGCTTGCGGAGGAAGCAAAGAATCTGGAATTATCCATCCCTAAAGTAGAGTGTAAAAATAATAAGGGAGAGTCCAGGGTTGCTTTTGAGATTGGTGAGGATATTAATATTACTCTGCATTATAAAATAAAAAAACCAAGAAATGTGAGTGTGCAGTTCACTGTCTTTCGTTCAGATTACATGATGTGCTATGACAGCAGAACAGATGCACAAAAGCAGAAGGTTTTATTAAAAGGCGAGGGAGTAATGCAGCTTCAGTTAAAGAGCGTCCAGCTTTTGCTGGGGCACTATATGATTGATTTTGCTTTTTATACAGAGGAGGGGCATTTAATAAATTCCTTTGAACGTATCTGCCAGTTTGATGTATATAATGAGACGACGGAAAAAGGAATGTTTAGGATGAATCATGAATGGAATTTTTAAGAAAGGAGAATGTGCGTACGCACAGCGTGAAGAAAATGAAGGTGGCAGTAACCGGAGCAGGAGGATATATCGGAAGGCATGTTGTGGAAGCATTGTTAGAGCTTGGACATGAGGTAACCGCTGTGGATTTTGTGACTGAGGGTATTGATTCGCGGGCGCAGATTGCGGATGTGGAATTGTTTTCAGGAGCTTCAAATTTGTATCAGCAGATGGGGGAACCGGATTGTGTTATTCATATGGCATGGAAGGACGGTTTTGTCCATAACTCTAATGCGCATATGGATTATCTGTCTGCACATTATTTGTTTATCCGAAATTTGGTGGATGCGGGCTGTAAAAATATATCTGTTATGGGAACAATGCATGAGATTGGTTTTTATGAGGGAAAAATAGATGAAAATACACCGTGTAACCCATTGTCACAATACGGAATTGCAAAAAATGCACTGAGGCAGGCGGTGTTGAATTATACAAAGGATAAGGATGTAAATATATTTTGGCTGAGAGCCTATTACATCCTTGGGGATGATAAGAAAAATAATTCTATTTTCGCTAAAATATTAGCGGCTGTTGAGGAAGGTAAAAAGGAGTTTCCGTTTACGACAGGAAAAAACCAATATGATTTTATATCTGTAGATGAATTGGCGGCACAGATTGCAAAGGCGAGTACGCAGACAAAATACACAGGAATTATCAACGTATGTTCCGGCAAGCCTGTTTCATTGGGAGACCGTGTTGAACAGTTTATCCGTGAAAACAATCTTGATATTACCTTAAAATATGGTGTCTTTCCAGAGCGGCCATATGATTCCAAAATTATATATGGCGATAATGAAGTGATAGAAAAAATCATGAAGTTGTAATAGGATAGGGTGATTGGTATGAAGATGAACCGCTGGGGGATTTTCTTTTTGTTTGATGAGCAGGGATGTATTGACAGTTATGTTCTTTATATGCTTCGCTGTATGATAAAGCATTTCAACAAAATAATTGTGGTGTGTAATGGTTTTCTGACATCCGAAGGGCGGGATGCGCTAGAGGCAATCGATGGAATTGAGGTTTATGTGCGTCCGAATGAAGGTTATGATGTATGGGCATATAAGGATGCCATTGCATATATTGGCTGGGATAAGGTCAGCGGGCTTGACGAGTTAATCATGTTTAACTATACGTTGATGGGGCCAGTGGACGAGAGCAGCTTAGATGAGATGTTTCGTGTTATGGACACAGAAGATATTGATTTCTGGGGACTATCAGCTCATCATGGCGCACCCTTTGATGTGTGGGGGATTCTGCCTGACCATAAGCTGCCGTTTCATCTGCAGTCTCATTTTATTGCGGTGCGCAGCCGTATGCTTAAAAGTATTGAATTTAAAAAATACTGGGAGGACCGCCCTCAAATAAAGTGCTATGAGGAGGCGGTTGCCTTTCATGAGGCGATTTTTACGCAGCATTTTGCCCAATGCGGCTTTAAGTGGAAGGTATACTGTGATATTGCAGCTGAGGAGGCAGTAAATCCATATCCACTGTTTTTCAAGCCTATGGAAATGCTGGAGAAATATCGGTGCCCGTTTTTTAAGAGAAAGATTTTTTGTTACCCACTGAAGCATAAGATGGTGGATTCAAGCAGCTGTATTTCTTGGGATTTCTATGAATATATTAAGGAAAAGACGCCGTACCGCGAGGACTGGATTTTAGAAAATTTATTGAGGACTGCCCCGATGCAGGATATTGTGAATAGCATAAAGCTGGACTTCATTCTTAGAGATGCGGGAAATACCGGGGATGCAAAAACTGCAATTGTTGTTGACGGAAATTATATGTCTAAGTACGGTGAGATGCTTGCTGATTGGGCGGGAGAAGCGGATATTTATTTATGGGGAAAGCAAGAGGATTTAGAATCTGTTTTGTCGGGAAGAAAGGTGGAGTGGCTGGAATACAGCCCCGCTAATTTTGCAAGTGTGTACTATGCGGCGCAGGCGCTGACGGACAGGTATGACTGTTTTTGTTTTTTGACGAACGAGAACCAGGATTATATAGATGAATCCAGGGATAATGGAAATTTCCATTGGCTGATAGAAAACAGCATTTTAGGGGCGGGTGTACCTTCCTCGTGTATGGCTGCGCATTTAAAGGAAAATGATAAATGTGGGATTCTTTATCCGCCGAGACCGGTGCAAAGCTACTTCTTTTCAAGACCATATCAGGAAACAGAGAATGTGACCATGGAAGTAAGCAGATTACTAAATGAGATTGGCAAGCCTGCATCAAGTCAGATGGTAAGCGGCAGTATTTGGCAGTATACGGGTTGCTTCTGGTGTAAGGCGGATGTGATAAAAATACTGGTTTCAAGTATTCCCGAGGACAGATGGAATGTTCTGTATGGAGGGGAGAAAAATAATATTGCGGTCTTTACTTCTATACTGTCCCTGCTTGGACAGAAGGCAGGGTACTATACTGGAAGGGCATATAGTGAGAAGCTGGCAATGCTTCGCCTGAATCTGGATAATGAGATGATAGAGGGGTTCAATAGCTCCATGCATAACAGCGCTATGGATTATGTGGAATTGTGCAACTCTGTAGACTTTAAATATGAAAACAAAAGCTGTTTTGTCATGTGTGATGACGGATCCGGCTATTTGCCCCTTTATCAAAAAGAAGTAAGAATACACTACATGGACGGGTATGCGGGAGATATATCTTTTCATGTGCCGGCAAAGACGCAGGGGGTAAAGCTGTTGTTTGATAAAGGCAGTTATATTATGTTTGACGGACTGCGGTGTGATTCTGATTCCGTACAAATACAGGGGCAGTTTTTATATAGGGATGACAAATTTTCTATTTTGGATTTCTCAGATACAGCGCTTATTCTTACCGGTGACTTTTCTGAGGCTGCTGATATGGTGGTTCGTTTTGATAAGCTCTCATTTTATCATGTTAGGCAGGGAATGGACGAGCTAATCGCTTGTCTTAGGTATAGTCAAAACAGAGTATCCGAGGCGTTGTTAAGTGTAAATGATTATAAAAATGACATTATTAACAGGAAAGCAGTCATCGACAGGCAAAAACAGCAGATAAATCAGTTGTCCGGTCAAATAAAGCAGTTGTCCGGTCAAATGGAGCAGCAGATGGAGGAGCGGCAATATATTGAGCAGGAACGGGATGCACTGTCACAATACCGTGAGGGAGTGGAGAGCTCTAAAACAATGAGGATACTTCGCAAATTCGACAGAATGAGAGGTAAAAAATGAAAATAAACAATGATCAGGTAAAAAGATTAGGAATATATTTTTTCTATGAAAAAGACGGATATGTGGATTCGTATGTAAAGTTCTTTTTCCGGGACTATATAAAGCAGGTTACAGATATGATTGTAGTATGCAATGGTCTTTTGGATGCGGAAGGGCATGAATTCTTTGACCAATATACAAAGTCTGTGATTGTCCGGGAGAATATTGGGTTGGATGTATGGGCATATAAGACTGCATTGGAATCGCTGGGTTGGGAGAAACTGACCACATATGATGAAATCTGCCTGGTAAACTGTACGATTATGGGACCGGTTTACACATTGAAAAATTCCTTTGAAGAAATGGCAAAAGAGGATTTAGATTTTTGGGGAATGACAAAGCATTACAAAAATGAATATGATCCATTCCAAAATAACCGGTACGGCTATCTGCCGGAGCATATACAGTCCCATTTTATGGTGTTTCGCCAGTCATTGGTGTCATCTAAGGATTTTCAGGTGTTTTGGGATGAGATGCCGATGATTAAAGGCTACGAGGATTCAATCGGGAACTTTGAGTCAATTTTTACAAAACATTTTTCAGATTTAGGCTTTCAATGGGACGTATATGTCAAAACAGACGATATGTCAGAGCGAACAGACTACCCTTTAATGAATTATGCAATGGAGTTGATCCGCGATAAGAAATGTCCTATTTTTAAGAGAAGGATGTTTTTTCAGCCGTATGCGTATGAAATATACAATACATTAGGGCAGCCAGGAAAAGAACTGTATGATTATTTGAAATCCACAGGCCTGTATGATGTCAATATGATATGGGATAATATTCTTAGAACCTGCCATCAGGCGGATTTTGTAAAAAATCTGCATTTGAATTATGTGCTTTCATCCGCAAATTATGATAGCGAAAAGGCAGAAAAGATATTAAAAACGAGAAAAATTGCGCTTGTGATGCATTTGTATTTTCCGGATTTGATTGAGGATTCCTTCCAGCGGGCGTGCAACATACCGGAGGAGGCAGATGTTTATATTACCACGGATACGGTAGAAAAGAAGGAAGCAATTCTAAAGGTGTTTAAAGAGCTGCCCTGCAATCACTTAGAAGTGCGTGTAATTGTAAACCGTGGCAGGGATGTGAGCAGCGTTTTGGTGGGCGTCAAGGATGTCATCCAGAAATATGACTATGCCTGTTTTGTGCATGATAAAAAGACTGCGCAGGCAAGCCCCGGCTCCGTTGGCGACTCCTTCGGGTATAAATGCTGGAACAATACATTGTATAATAAAGTGTTTGTTTATAATGTATTACAGACCTTTGAAGATAATGAGCGTCTGGGGATTCTCTCGCCGCCGGAGCCGAACCATGGTCCTTTTTACCAGACATTGGGCAACGAGTGGGGATGCAATTTTGAAAAATCAAGTCAGGTGGCGGAAAAGCTTGGGATTACGGTTCCGATGTCCGATGAGAAGGAGGCGCTGGCGCCTTATGGTACATTCTTTTGGTTTCGTCCGGCAGCCTTAAAGGTTTTGTATGACTATGACTGGAATTATGAGGATTTTCCACAGGAGCCTAACGGTTTTGACGGCACTGTGCTGCATGCAATAGAACGGTTATATCCTATCTGTGCCCAGCAGGCAGGTTATTATCCTGGAATGCTTATGGCGGATGCGTTTGCCTCAATAGAGCTGACAAATCTTAGATATTATGTACGCGAATTGAACAGGGTAATGATAGATAAAGGATATATGGAGTATGGTCTCTTTAACATGGTACTCCAGCGCTTAAAACAGGGGGCGAAGCAGGTAATTACTCTGGACGGTCCTAGTTCCATGAAATTTGATGCAAAAATGCGGAAAATTTTGCCAAGATGGCTGTATAGATTTTTAATCAAGATAAAGAGGGCGATTTTTGGGCCGCACGGCCTAAAGGATCCGGAATAGTAGGAGCAGAGATACATTATGGAAAGAGAACGGTTGTTTTATTTGGATTTTGTGCGGGCGCTGGCTGCAGTGTCGATAGTTATAACACATTATAATGCGGTCTTTTTGTATGCAAATCCGCAGATTAATAACTGCTATGTAATACATGCATTTATTTTCAATATTTATATCGGGGGATTTGGCGTATCCCTGTTTTTGATTATTTCGGGTGCAGCCCTGATGTATGTATACGGGCATGCATGTGATTTGAAGCGCTTTTATATCAAGAGATGGAAAACCTTGTATCCCATGTTCTGGCTGGCATATCTGATATCTTTTTTTATCATTTATATTTATATGGGAAACTGGAAAACAACGGCAGTACCGAAGAGCCGCTTGATTCTTTCCCTGCTGGGTATAGACGGCTATTTAGCAGATATAATGCCTACATTTTATTTGGTAGGAGAATGGTTTTTGGGCTTCATTATCATTTTTTATCTTGTTTTTCCGTTGCTGCGTTGGTGCATTAACAAGCATCCCGTCCTGCTGGCTGTAATCGTCCTGGGAATATACATTGCTTTAGAGATGAACTATCCGTTTACCTTTGTATCCTCTAAAAATCTGTTTGTACGGCTTCCAGAATTACTGTTTGGGATGTATTTTATAAAATATATCAAGAGGGTCAGATGGCCTGCGGCGGCTGCCGGTCTGGCTGTCTTGATATTGAATCAGCTGTGCAAGCCTAATTTTCCGGTAGATGTGCAGACAACTTATGTTGGCATCGCAGCGTTTCTTGTTTTGGTGTTTGTTTCACAGATGGTAAAAAATGAGCTGTTTAAGGGAATTTGCGCATGGATAAGCAAATACTCTTATGCCATTTTTCTAGTTCACCACATAGTAATTTATTATGTGATGATGACCTTTGATTTGTATTCTATCACCCATATCGAGAGCTATTTGCTATTTTTGGGTTTTTGCGTTGTGGTTGCTGTGTTGTCTAAATTATTATATGATTTGGATTTTCAGATTAATAAAGGCATTAAAAAATTAATGTCAGCAAATGAGAACTAGGCGTGATAAACCATAGCGTGAATAAAATTGGATTATACTTAAGAGAGAATTTAGGAGGCGATAACTCATGAAAAAAGTATTAATTACAGGCGGTGCCGGATTCATCGGGGGGACTTTGGCAAGGGCATTGGTAAAGCAAGGATATCGTGTGAGGGTGATTGACAATTTATCCGAGCAGATTCACGGAAAAGATGCAGAGTCTCCGTTTCAGCATATTCCGGAGATTGAATTTATGTGCGGAGATGTAAGAAATAAAGAGGATTGGCGTAAAGCGTTAAAAGATATAGAAGTAGTCGTGCATTTGGCGGCAGAGACTGGTACGGGGCAGTCCATGTATGAGATTTACCGGTATACGGACGTCAATATCGGGGGAACAGCAAACCTGATGGATATATTGACAAATGAGCAGCACTGTGTCCAAAAGGTAATCGTAGCTTCCTCAAGGGCAATTTACGGTGAGGGGAGTTATGTGTGCAAAGAGCATGGCATTGTGTATCCGGGCGTCCGCGAGGAGGATGCCCTGGCAAATGGGGATTTTTATGTGAAATGTCCATTGTGTAAGAACACTGTGGAGATAGCGCCTACCAGAGAAGACGCCAAAATAAATCCTCTCAGCGTATATGGAATTACAAAGCAGGTGCAGGAACAGCTGGTGCTTACACTGTGTAAAAATCTTGGCATCAGCGCTTTGGCATATCGGTTTCAGAATGTATACGGACCGGGACAGTCTCTTTCTAATCCCTATACGGGTATTTTGTCAATCTTTTCCACAAGGATACGAAAAGGGGAATCTATCAATATTTTTGAGGATGGAAAAGAGAGCAGGGATTTTGTATATATAGACGATGTAGTGGAAGCTCTCATTGCGGGAATTGAATTAAGTCAATGTGTACAGGAAAGCATCAATATTGGAACCGGGGTGATGACCACGGTGGAGGATGTTGTAGAGACATTGATGGAGTGTTATGGAAAAAAGGTTCCGGTGACGGTATCGGGTATGTACCGTATAGGGGATATTAGAAGTAATTATGCAGACCTGCAGAAGGCAAGGGAGATTCTGGGCTTTGAACCAAAGGTTTCTTTTCAGAAGGGAATTTCTGAATTTGCAGCATGGGTGTTGGACCAGGCTGCAGTGGAGGGGGAATACGAGGCGTCTTTGAATGAGTTAAGAGAGAGAGGCCTGTTAAAATAAAGCTTTTGGAATGTACAATACCGATTAATTTTTGTGTAAATAAATTCTGGGCTTACCGGCAAAACGGAAAGAAAACATAAAGCCTCTCAAGCTTTCATTTGCTTGAGAGGCTCTTGTTTAGGGCATTTTGATACAAAAGGACCCCAGGCAAGAGGGTAGTGGTGATTCGTAGATATTATTAGAAAGGCGACAATGATGGGAAATACAAAGAAGAAAAGAATGTTATATATCAATTTCATGTCGGGCTTTGCAATGATAATGATTATTTTGGTTCATTCACCACAGGCATTGCCAGGTATAAATGAGAAAATTATTAAATTTGTGAGCTATGGTCAAATGGGGTGTCAATGTTTTTTTCTTTTAACCGGATTTAAATTATGTCTTTCATACTATGAAAATAAAGATATTTCTTTGTGGAAGTTTTATTTTAAAAGATGGCTGAGTATTGCGCCACTTTACTACCTTGCCATATTTGTGGGCTGGTTATTTACAAAAATGTATAGTTGTCCCAATTTTCCAGAGATTTTTGTCGGGTGTTGGCGGCAGAATACAAATCCTAAAGCAATAATATCCAATGTTCTTTTAATTCATAATTTGTTTGTAAATGGTAATAACGATGTTGTAGGTGGCGGATGGTATATTGGTGTGACGTTCTTATTCTATTTGATCTTCCCTCTTTTTATTGGGATGTTTGATTTTGTTCATGCAAGATTTAAATCCTTTACAATGATGTTACCTTTTCTTTTTGCCATATTTTTGATTTTTGTTAAAAATATACTTATAACTTTTGGATTGCATGAATTTATCAATTGTGACTACATGTCCTTTTTTGAGCAGTCACCATGTATATTACTTGGCATGTCATTATATTACCAATATGCTGATGGAGAACTTGACATAAAGAAGCATGGTAAAATTCTATTTTTGATTATATTAT
>CAMWOF010000003.1 GCA_947175805.1 uncultured Clostridiaceae bacterium | reverse complement strand
CCACCGGATGTCTTGCACCGTCCTACAGGCTTATTATAGAGCTTTTGCGCAAGCGCAAAGCTCTGCAATGCTCATTATATCATAAAAATCACCGGCATGGTAGCCAAAATCAGGCATACCAGCCGGTTATTCCAAGTCGTGAATACAAAATTCCCTTCGATGATATTTTAGGTATTCGCAATCCGAATGCTATTGCTCCTGCCTACTCATCCCAGTTATGGTATACACTCTGCACGTCATCGTCCTCGTCGAGCATATCCAGAATCCGGTTCATCTTCTTAATATCCTCCTCATCGCTAAGCTCCACATAATTCTGCGGAATCATCGTCACTGACGCCTCCGCCATCGGAATATTCGCCGCCTCTAAGGCCTCTCTGACGACACTGAAATCCTCCGGTGCCGTAATAACCTCATAGCTGTCCTCCTCATCGGAAAAATCCTCTGCTCCTGCATCTAATGCAGTCATCATCAAATCATCCGCGTCCATTGTGCAGTCCTCTTTGGAAATAATAATCTGCCCCTTCTTGTCAAACATATAGGATACGCAGCCAGTGGTGCCCACATTGCCGCCGCCCTTGGTAAAGGCATTCCTTACATTGGCAGCTGTCCGGTTTTTGTTGTCCGTCAACGTGTCCACAATAATGGCCGTACCGTTCGGTCCGTAGCCCTCATATGTATTTTGCACATAATTTACCGTATTGGCATCCCCAGCCGCCTTGTCAATGCCCCGCTTAATCGTGTCATTTGGCATATTGTTCGCCTTCGCCTTAGCAATGACATCCCGAAGCTTGCTGTTATTGTCGGGATTCGGGCCGCCCTCTTTGACAGCCACCACAATCTCCTTACCAATCATGGTAAAAATCTTCCCCTTAGCTGCATCATTTTTTTCTTTTTTATGCTTAATATTTGCAAATTTTGAATGTCCTGACATGACATATCCTCCTCTTAAAACATCATTAGAATCTATCATACACTTTTTTGAACGTATTTTCAATGTCTAATCAACAATCTCTCATTAAAAACCGCTGTCAAAATAACAATGCTGAGATAATGGGAATCGTAATTACGGACAGCAGCGTGCTGACAAATACCCCGATGGATGCCAGCTTGACATTGCCCTCATACTGGCTGGAAAGCATCACTGCCATGGACGCTACCGGCATTGCAAAAGATATGACCGCTACGCCTATGCTCATAGTATCCGATACGAACAACTGCAAAAGAAAATAGGTCAAAAAGGGAATCAACAGCAAACGGATAAAGGACATCAGATAAATGCGGACATCCAAAAACACATCCTTAATCGGAAGCTCTGCTAAAGATACCCCCAGCACGAGCATGGATAAAGGCGTTGTCATATTTCCCAGCATATCGCATAAATCCACCAAAATCAGGGGAAGCCGAAGCTGTACACCATAAATTAGCAATGCCAGTAAAGAAGCGACAATGCCCGGGTTGAGCAGCTTGGAGGGTTGAAACCCCGCCTTTTTCTCCCCGTCCCTGCACACAAGCATAATCCCATAGGAAAATGCCAGAAGATTGAAGGGCAGATTAAAAATTGCCCCCAGGAAAATCGCCTGACTGCCAAAAATGGCGGCCAGCACCGGATAGCCCATGAAGGCGCAATTGCCGAAAATAAACATAAACTGATAGATGCCCTGTTGTTCCTCCGGCACCCTGATACATTTTCCAAATATCCAGGCAAACAGAGGAAGCACTGCATAACAGATTATGCCCAATAAAAAAATGCCCATCACAGAACTTAAAGAACCCTGATCAAGATTTGCCGAAACAGAGGCGATAATCAGAGCCGGAAATGTGATATTTACCACCAGCACAGAAATCCTTTTTGCCGTATCCTGATTCATCACATTCTTCTTTGCAAGAAAATATCCAATTAGTATAATAAAGAATAATTCCAGCATGACCTGCAGAACTACCATGATGTCTCCTCCTGTAAGCAAATAAAATGGTACAGTACACTAGTCGCAGGCCTCATCCGGCAGCTTTGTCACCTTCACCTGCCGAATCATCTTTTCGTAAATGTCAATAGGCTGAAACCGGTATCCTCCAAATTCAATTTCAATCTGCTCATCCTCCATGGGAAGCCTTCCCAGCTTCATGAGTAAGAAACCGTTTAGGGTCTCAATGTCCTCATCAGGAAAAGAAATCCCCAGCGTGTCCTGCACTGCTGTCAGCTTTGTCAGCCCTTTCATCAAATACATATCCTTGCCTGCGCGCAGTATGAAGGTCTCCTCGGTATCATACTCGTCAAAGATGCTACCGACAATCACCTCAAGCAAATCCTCCAGTGCCACAACACCTTCTGTTTGCCCATATTCATCTACGACAATTGCCATATGTAATTTTTCTGCCTGCATCTGGGAGAGCAGCTTGCTGATTTTCAAAGTTGGGGGGACAAACAATGCCTCCCTTGCCAAATCCTTTACTGCCTCCCCGGTTCGGTGCAGATAAGCCTTCATGGCATCCTTCAAGTGCAGAATACCAAGAATATCATCCGCATCCTCCCCACAGACTGGATATCTGGAAAAGCCCTGTTCCAGCATTAACTCAAGCGCTTCCTCTAAACCGATATCCCAATCAATAAAGGTCACCTTCTGTCTCGGCGTCATGACATTTTTTACATCCATGTCGCTGAAATCAAAAATATTGCTAATCATTGCTGCCTCTTCCGGCAAAATAACTCCCTGCTCGTGACCCTCCTCCAGCATGGAGATAATCTCTTCCTCCACCTTATCTTCATCTACATCCTTGTTTCTTCGTAAAATTGTTTTCAGGCTGCCAGGCCCGCTCATATCCATCTTCCTTTCTCCTATGTATCCAGTTCCAGGCTAATCTTTAATGCACGGTCCACCTTTGCGATCATGCCGTCATCCAGATGGCAGACCTTCTCACGAAGCCGCTTCTTATCTATCGTCCTCACCTGCTCCAACAAAATAACAGAATCCTTCACCATATGGCAGTGCCTTGCATCCATCTCCACATGGGTTGGCAGCTTCGCCTTATTCATCTGGCTGGTGATTGCCGCTATAATGACAGTAGAACTATGTCTGTTCCCCGCCTCATTCTGCACCACCACAACCGGACGGATTCCTCCCTGCTCTGAACCCACTACAGGCCTTAAATCGGCATAGTACACATCTCCACGTTTAATAATCAATTTTGTCACACTCCAATACTCAATACTTTTCCGAAGGCGTCCACACCACCGGCATAATCAATTTGTAGCATCTCCTACATTCATAAATTAAGTATTGCCATGTTATATCTTTTGTATTCAACACGAAATGATTATTTAGTATTGGCACAATGCATCCAGCAAATCACTGGCAACCAGCGCTCTTTCTCCCCGCAGCTCTGCCGCTTTATCTCCCGCCATGCCATGAAGAAATACACCGAGGCAGACTGCATCATATAACCATTCCGGCTTTCCTGCTTCCCACTGCCCGGATTCACAAAGTACATGCTCCTCCTGACAGGAAGCCTTTATTCTGCCTGCCACCATAGCTGCAATCACCCCGGTCAGCACATCCCCGGTGCCTCCCGTAGACATTCCATGATTCCCCGTACGATTAATATATGCTCGTGCACCCTCACCTGTTACTATTGCATGAGCGCCCTTTAACACGCATATAACACCGTACTCCTGAGCAAACCGGGTAGCTACATCCAATGTCTCATAGGCAATCTGCCCCACTTCCACATCTGTCAGCCGTTCCATCTCCTTAAAATGCGGCGTCACTACCACCTGGGTGTTGCGCTCCTTAAGCCAATCCTTGTGGGCAGCTACAATATTAAGGCCGTCCGCATCCAATATTACCGGACACTTGCTCTGCTGTAACGCCTCGTACACCAACCGTCCGGCGTACTCGGACTGGCTTAACCCCGGACCCACTACCAAAACATCCGCAAACTCCGCAGCATCCGCAATCACCTCACAGGCATCCCTGCCATCATATGTCTCATACAGTGCCTCCGGCAGCTTTGTGAACAGCATTTCCCTGTGATTGCCATGGGTATATACTTTTACCAGTCCCACACCGCTTCGGTAAGCGGCGGCAGCGGCAAAATAAGCGGCCCCGGCAATATTCTCGCTTCCCGCAATCACTGCCACTCTGCCGTAGGTTCCCTTATTGGAATTGGCAACCCGCTCAGGAAGATTGTTTAACATTTCCTTGCCCATAGTATAAAGGGAAGGTCTTACCTGACGCTCTGCCGCCTTTAAAAATCCGATATCCGCAACCACCAGTTCACCAGTATAAACCGGTCCCTCTCCCATATAAATGCCGAGCTTGCTATAGCCGAAGGTCACCGTCAAATCTGCCTTAAATGCAGTCCCGAACACCTTGCCCGTATCCGCATCCAGTCCTGTCGGAATATCCACAGCAATGCGGAATACATTCATCTGGTTCACCATGCGGATGACATCCACCTCCGGGGAAACCAGCGGCTTACACAACCCGATACCGAAAATACTGTCAATCACCACATCATATTGCTTTTCCTTATAAACGGCTGCTTCCTCCGGCATCAGAATCTGTGAAAGCGCTGCGCCGGTGAGCATCCAAATCTGTTTTAAAATATTTAACTGCCGGTCACATTCCTGACTGCGCCGGTGGTCGCCTACCAGCAAAATCTGAACGGAATACCCCTGCTCACTCAAAATCCTGGAAAGTGCCAGGCCATCGCCGCCATTATTGCCCGGCCCCACCAATACCAGACATTTTGCACCCACTGCAAAGCGGGCCTTCACCTCTTCCACGACAGCCAATGCTGCCCGTTCCATCAAAACCGATGCCGGAATTCCGATATCCTCCATGCTGATTCGGTCAATATCCTGCATTTGCTGCCTTGTACAGATATATTCCAAAAAACAGTTCCTCCTTTTTCCTTTCTTTTTAGATGTTTGCAAAGCTCGCCTATACATTCCATTTTATCATTCTTTTAAAACTACTTTTATTATACCCCTTCCAAAATCGATGTCAATAATTAACAGGACTTATATACCACAGCTTGTCAAAGCAATCCCAAATATGTTAAACTACGTACACATAAGCAGAAAAAAAGGAAACTACAGAAAGGTACTCAGGTAAAGGCTATGATTTTAGCATGTCAGGAACTCTGCAAATCCTATAACGATAAATGCATTTTAAACAACATCTCTTTCCACATAGAGGAAAATGAAAAGGCTGCCATCATCGGCATTAACGGTGCAGGAAAATCCACCCTCTTAAAAATTATCATGGGACAGGAAACTGCCGATGACGGGCAGGTGATTATCGCCAAGGACAAAACCATCGGCTACCTCTCCCAGCATCAGGACTTTGAATTTTCCCGCAGCATTTACGAAGAAATGCTGGATGTAAAAAAGGATGTCATTGCGTTGGAAGCCCGCATCCGTCAGACAGAGCAGGAAATGAAGCATGCCAAAGGGGCGGCATTAGATACCCTGATGGACAGCTATACCCGTATGAATCACGAATTTGAACAGGCAAACGGCTATGCCTATCAGAGTGAGATTATCGGCGTCTTAAAGGGGCTTGGCTTTAAAGAGGAGGATTTTGACAAAACCGTAGGACATCTCTCTGGCGGACAAAAAACCCGGGTTGCCCTGGGCAGGCTTTTGCTTACCAAGCCCGACATCATCATTCTGGACGAGCCCACCAACCATCTGGACATGGATTCCATTACGTGGCTGGAAAGCTACCTTGCCAATTACAGGGGCAGCGTGCTCATCGTCTCCCACGACCGCTATTTTCTGGACAGGATTGTTACCAAAATCATTTCCATCGAGCTTACTCATGGCACTGTCTTTCACGGTAATTACAGCTTCTACGCTGCCAAAAACGAAGAAATCCGGGCAAACCGTTACAAGGCATACCTAAACCAGCAGAAGGAAATCGCCCACCAGGAAGCGGTCATCGAAAAGCTGAAGTCCTTTAACCGCGAAAAATCCATCAAGCGTGCTGAAAGCCGTGAAAAAATGCTAGACAAAATCGAACGGCTTGAAAAACCGAAGGAACTTCATGACGCCATGCGCCTCTCCTTAGAACCAGAGGTAGAAAGCGGCAATGACGTGCTGTCTGTCGTTGGGCTTTCCAAGTCATTTGGCACAAAAACACTGTTTACCGATATCGGGCTGGAGGTAAAACGTGGGGAGCATGTTGCGCTGATTGGCGCTAACGGCACGGGAAAGACCACCATCCTTAAAATAATTAACCGTCTGATTCCCAGAGACAGCGGAACAGTTAATTTGGGTTCCCGCGTCCAAATCGGCTATTACGACCAGGAGCATCAGGTATTGTCACCGGAAAAGACCATCTTTGATGAGATTTCCGACGCCTATCCAAAGCTGACGAACACCAGAATCCGCAATCTGCTTGCCTCCTTTTTATTTACCGGGGAGGATGTATTTAAACAGATTAAGGATTTGTCCGGCGGGGAGCGGGGGCGTGTTTCCCTCGCCAAGCTCATGCTCTCCTCTGCGAATTTTCTGATTCTGGATGAGCCTACTAACCATCTGGACATTACATCTAAGGAAATATTGGAAAATGCACTGCAAAATTACAGCGGAACTGTCCTTTATGTGTCCCACGACAGATATTTTATCAACCGGACAGCCACCCGCATTGTGGAGCTTGTAGGCGTACCGGAGCAGTCACCGGACAGTCACGGCGACTGGCAACTCCTTAATTTCCCGGGCAATTTTGACAATTATCTGGAAAAACGCCAGCTCCCCGTATATCAGGCCGCTTATCAGTGGCGGGCAGGAGAACAGACCGGCAGCCACCAGCACTATTTTTCCAATTCGGACAAAAACGATGGCTCCACTCCGGCAGTACCTGCAAAAAGCGCAGCAAAGCAGGACTGGGAAACAGGTAAGAAACAGCAGGCAAGGGAGAGAAAACGCCAAAACGACATCAAAAAGGCGGAGGATATGATAGCCTCCCTGGAGGCAAAAATTGCGGAGCTGGAAGCAGAAATGCAAAAGCCCGAAAACGCAACTAACGCTTCCGGGCTTACCCAACTGGCCATAGAACAGGAGGAATTAAACTCCCGCCTGACCGAACAATATGAAATTTGGGAACAGCTCTGTGAAGAAGCTGAGGTTGAATAACCGTATATAAATAATTGCGATTGCTTTGCACTTTGTGCTTCCGCAATCGCACACCAACATTCGCCTTCCCGGACTTCATCCTCCAGGCTCATGTTGTCTATCCAGCATATAGATGAACATTGCCTCATGCAAGCATGGGCAACGTCCATCTGCATGCTGGGATTGTTTATACAAATAAATTCAAAGTCTGTCTCTGCTGCTCTGCCTGACGCTTCTGCATAATAAAGCGGATACTCTGTAACAGCTCCTGCTTTTTCTGCTCCGGCACAGTCTTCGCATAGTCGGTATCTGACATACGACTCATGGAATTCGTCAGATTGTAGGACAACTGGCTATGATAGTCGATAACGTAGTCAAACATATTGCTCTTTGCACCAATCTCACTGCGGTTTTTAGAAACCTTTGCCAGGGCATCGTCAATCGTCTGTACGTCAAAATCACCGGTAACATCAAAGTCGGCAATCCCCAACGCCTCTAATGTGGCATCTCCTGTGGAGACAGTGGAGGACTCCCCGCTGTTAGCGCCAATCTGTATATTTAATGTTTGGTTAGAACCGTCTAAAAGCTTCTTGCCATTAAACTCTGTCGTGTCCGCAGCCTGCGATATCTGCTTCTTCAACTGGTCAATCTCATCCTGAATGGATGCAATGTCATCATCGGATAACACTGCCGTATTCCCTGCCTGGATGGCAAGCTCCCGCATCCGCTGCAGATTGCTCGTAATCTCATCATAAGCGCCGTCTGCAACATTGAGCATGGACTGTGCATCCTTTGTATTCTCCACACCCTGGTCATAGCCGTTAATCTGCGCTTTCATCTTCTCAATAATACTAAGCTCGGAAGCGCCGTCCGCCGCACTCTGAATCCTCGTGCCGCTGGCAAGCTGACTCATGTAACTGGAACCTGAACCTGAAATACCGGATATACCGCTCATATGATCACTCCTTTCTGCTAAAAACATTTAAAATATTTGCAAAACGTACATAAAAATATGAATCATTAAGCTGTCAAATCCATATGCACTTCGCTAATATCTGCATATATAGTAATTATAGTGCATTCTATTTTAAAACGCAACAATAATCTGGAATTTTTACCAATTTTTCACTGTTTTTTCACTATTTACTCTATGCTTTATTGCATCAATATTATGCCAGCTTCCGGTCCAAATTCTCCCGAATCGCCTTAATAAAGCCTTCGCTAGAAAGCGGCGTCGGATTCTCAATGCTGGTAATCAGTGCCAAATCCTTTGTCATCTTACCGGATTCAATCGTCTCTACACAGGCAGCCTCCAAATCATCTGCAAACTTCATCAGTGCAGGCAGCTTGTCTATCTCGCCCCGCTTTCTTAGGGCGCCTGTCCATGCAAAAATCGTGGCTACGGAGTTGGTAGAAGTCTCCTCCCCCTTTAAATGTTTATAATAATGTCTCTGCACAGTGCCATGGGCTGCCTCGTACTCGTAATTCCCATCTGGGGAAACCAAAACGGAGGTCATCATCGCCAGGGAACCGAAAGCAGAGGAAACCATATCGCTCATCACATCCCCGTCATAATTCTTGCAGGCCCAGATAAAGCCACCCTTTGCCTTCATCACCCGCGCCACTGCATCGTCAATCAGCGTATAGAAATATTCAATGCCTGCTGCATCAAACTTTTCCTTATATTCTGCGTCAAAAATCTCCTGCATGATATCCTTAAAAGTATGGTCATATTTTTTAGAAATGGTATCCTTGGTAGCAAACCATAAATCCTGCTTTGTGTCCAGCGCATAGTTAAAGCAGCACCTTGCAAAGCTACTGATAGACTTCTCCGTATTATGTATACCCTGCAAAATACCAGCGCCGGTAAATTCATGTATCGTTTCCCTGATTTCAGTGCCATCCTCTCCGGTAAATACCAGTTCCGCCTTTCCTGCACCCGGCACCTTTATCTCCGTATTCTTATACACATCGCCATAGGCATGCCTTGCCAGCGTAATCGGCTTCTCCCAGTTCTTTACACATGGCTCGATTCCCTTCACCACAATCGGCGCCCTAAATACCGTGCCGTCCAACATGGCACGAATTGTCCCGTTCGGACTCTTCCACATTTCCTTTAAGTCATACTCAGTCATGCGTGCAGCATTCGGAGTAATCGTAGCGCATTTTACCGCCACGCCATATTTTTTTGTGGCATTTGCCGAATCTATGGTGACCTGGTCATTCGTCTCATTTCTGTATTCCAGTCCCAAATCATAATACTCTGTCTTCAAATCAATATATGGGAGCAGCAGCTCGTCCTTAATCATCTGCCAGAGAATTCTGGTCATCTCATCTCCGTCCATCTCCACCAGCGGCGTCGTCATCTGAATCTTTTCCATTGCTTATTGCCTCCTATTTTATTATTCCATTTACAAACCATTGTTTATTGTAAATGACTATCCTTTATTTGTCAACAAAACCAGATTATGCAATTCTCCTCAAATATAAGAAAATGCTTTTAGAAGATACACTGTCAAGGTAATGGTCACGGAAGAAAGCAGCGTTGTCACCATGACAATACTAGACGACAGCACATAATCATTGTTCATGTTCTTCGCCATAATATAGCCGCTGACCGTAGAGGGTGCACCTACCAAAATCATAATCGCTATCAAATGTGCGCCGCGAAAGCCCATGCATACTGCGAGGGGAAGAAAGACTGCCGGCATGAAAACAAGCTTAATCAGCGCAGCCCACACCGTATAGCCAATCCTTGAAAGCGCTTCCACACCCTGGAAGCCCGCACCAATACTGATTAATGCCAATGGCGTGGAAAGTGCACCTACACTGTTTAACGTCTTTTCCACAATCGGCGGAAATGTGGCATGAAGCAGGGCAAATGGAATTCCCGCCACAATGCCGATAATAATCGGATTGGTCACAATACCTTTTAACACATCCAGAATTCTGGAATACCGCATGGACGCCCGGCTAGTAAGCATCCCCGCATCGCTCCTGCAAAGCACAATCACCGAAAAAATATTAAACAGCGGTATGGATGCCACAATCATGGCAGGCACCATGCCCGCATCTCCATAAATATTCTCCGCAAAGGCAATGCCTAATACCGCCGCACTGCCCCGGAAGCTTCCCTGAACAAAGCTGCCGATTTCTTTTTTATCCTTGATAAACAGCTCTGCAAGCCCCCATATAACCAGGAAAAAAACCACGGTAGATCCTGCGCAGAACAGGGCAAAACCTGGGCTTAAATCTTCTGTTAAATTGCAGGTCGCAATATCGTGAAACACATACACCGGCAGCGCACACTGAAAAACCAGCTTATCACTGACCTTGGCAAAATTATCATTAATTACATTTATCCGTCGCAAAAAATAACCGAGCACCATGACCAGAAACACCGGCATAGTGGCATTTAGGCTGTATATAAAATTATCCATATCAAATTCCCCATATTCATAAACAGGAAAATACACCAACATTCCTGCCGGTGTATTTAAAAACACTGTTTTACTTTTTCTTTTCTTTTTTGTTATTCTTTTTGTTATCCTTTCGATTATCCTCGCTCCTCCCCAGCACAAAGAGGAATACCATAATCGCCAGCGAAACAATCAGACAGATGGCAATGAGCCAAGGCTTACTGTCATCCCCTGTCGCCACCATCAGAAGGCTGTTATAAAATAAACTCATATTCATCAATATCTACCTCAAATCATTTAACCTTCATAGCCTGCCGCATCCCACATTCCATTCTTGAAACAAGAGCCAGGCCAGACTACTTCAAATCTTTCAGCTTATTCTCTGGAATCGCAGGCTTCGTGTTCATGGAAAAATTCTTCACCTGCACTGTCGCCTTGTGAATCGGTATATTCGTTCCTGCTCCAGCAACACAGCCGCCGGGACAGGCCATACCTTCAATCAGGCAGCCGTTCTTTTTGCCTGCCTTGGCAAGCATCAGCATTTTTTTGCACTCTGCCAGACCCTCTGCGTGCTCCACATTTACTTCTACATCAGGGTAATATTCCTTCAGACAGGCGGTCACCGCAGACGCCACGCCGCCAGACACAGCATAACCGCGGCCTGCGCCGGTGGCATCCTCCATCGGGATTCCCTGCCGGAAGTCATCAAACTCTATATCCCTGGCAATAAACATGGCATCTAATTCCTCAAAGGTAATGACAAAATCCACATCAGAACGGATAGTCCTTCTCGAAGCCTCCAGCTTCTTCGCCGCACAAGGACCGATAAACACCACCGAAGCTTCCGGATCCTTCTCCTTAATCATCCGGGCAGTTGCCACCATCGGCGTTAAAGCGTTAGAAATCTTGTCAATCGTCTCCGGGAAATACTTCTTGGCAAGCACTGCCCAGGAAGGACAACAGGAGGTCAACAGAAACGACAAATCACCGTTTACCACCTCATCTACATAGTGGTGCGCCTCTGCAATACATCCGGCATCCGCCCCCATGGCTACCTCATATACATCTGCAAACCCCAGCTTTAAAAGCGCCGCCTTAATCTTATCCGGGGTAGCATATTCACCGAACTGCCCGATAATCGCCGGCGCAACCGCAGCGACCACCTTCCTGCCCGACTGCATGGCACGAATCAGCTGAAAAATCTGGGACTTATCTGCAATGGCGCCAAACGGACAGTTCACCATACACATACCGCAGGATACACATTTATCCTGATTAATTTTCGCCCTGCCCAGCTCATCACTTTCAATAGCGCCCACGCCACAGGCATCCGCACATGGACGTCTCTTATGGGAAATCGCATCATACGGGCAATTCTGTTTGCATTTACCGCATTTAATACATTTTGACTGGTCAATGACAGACCGTCCATTCTCCATGGAAATGGCACCCATCGGACACACCTCACTGCAGGGATGTGCCACGCAGCCCTTGCACTGGTTGCTGACCTCGTATACATTTGCCTCACAGGCATTGCACGCAGAAGGAATCACCTGCATAAGCGGCGGCTCATAATACTTCTCCGCAATGTCACTCATCTCAATGCCCTGCGTCAAATGCACCGGTTTATTTGCTGGACGGAGCGACATGCCCATTGCCAGCCTGACCCTCTCTCTGGAAATCGCACGCTCCCTGTATATGCTGTCTGTATACTCAGGCGTATCCCCCGGTGTAATGGTATAGGGAATCGCTTCAATATCATCCTTCACATTCTCTGAGCGGTATGCCACTCTGGCCACCTCCACAAACACCTGCTTGCGAAGTCTTCTAACATTTGTCTCTAAGCCTCTCATCTGCTCAACCCCTTTATAATTCATCCATGTATTTCATCATATAATAATTACGATTGCTCTGCAATCATTATTTATGCATTTTGTATCAATTATAACTATATTATTTATCTCAGTCAATACACTGCAAAAAAGCATTGCATTTGCGTTTATCTTAAAATCATTTTAAAATATTTTTATCAAGATGTCACAAATGGTATTTGGGGATTGGTTATATATAATGTAGACACAATGCGTACGGTTGTGATGCAGAAATAGTACAGGAGGTGACATACATGCAGGATAAAAAAGCATCCATCAGATTCATAGAAAGGAGTTATCGGTTATATGAGCAAAAAATGTATCAGGTTGCATATAGCATTCTGCACGATTCGGGACTGGCAGAGGACGCAGTTTCAGAAGCTTTCTTAAAATTAATGAAACACAATATATACTTTGAAGACCCAAAATCAGATGATTGCAAGCGATATATAATTTCGGTGATTAAACATGCTTCCATCAACATCTATAATAAAAAGAAGCGGGAACAGGAAATCATGTATCTTACAGATGAAGATATGAATACAAAGGATTTATCCAATCGGAATCCTGCTGACCCGGATATAGACATAGAAGAATTGATTTCCGATTTACCATCCAAATATTATGCAACGGTATATTATCTGACTGTAGAAAATTTATCGGTAAAGGAAACTGCCGCAAAGCTGGGAATTACAGAGGCGGCTGTAAGAAAAAGATTTGAGCGGGCAAAGTTTCTGTTGAAAACAATTATGAAAGGACGTGAGCAAAATGAAGCAGGAAATCAGTTACATCAATCCAACATCTCTTGATATTTCCGTTGCTGATTTTGATGCAATGGATGAAATACATGTATTTTCTAAAGAATATAAGCGCAATAAAAAGCAAATGTTGAAGCAGTATCGAAAGAAAATTTACACATCCGGACAAAAAAATTATATAAAGGCGGCCATGATAGCTGCTTTATTCCTTATACTTGCACCTATTGCGGTTAACGCTGCGACAGACGGAGAGTTTTTCAATAGAATATGGGGAAAGCTGGCAAAAAAGGATGTAAAATCCCATGACGAGGTTTTGTATGATGAGCAGAATTTCCCATATACCTACACTTTCCCGGAAAGAGAATATGTAGATGTGGACCCGGATAAGGCAAATGCATTAATCGGTGAACATGTATCCCATCATACAATTGTTAAAGAACTTGGAGATACAACCCTGACCATTCTGTCCTCCGTCTATGACGGGAATTCTGCCATTGTGGCATTTACACTAAAAAGAGAAGGCGGCGTGAATGCACTGCAATACAGCCAGCTGGATAACGAAGGTTATGGTGCCAGATTTACCCATGATGCAACCTTCCGATTGGAATTTACAGGTTACTCTGAGACAATATTCGTAGATTTGGATAGATCCACCAACGACCTGCTCTATTGCTATGATTATATGGTTACGACAAATTCATCCGCCATGGATATGAAGGAGCTTTCTCTTGAGGTAAAGGAATATCCCTGTACGGTAGGAGAAATGTTTGCGGCTGACGAGGAAACCTTTGACAAATATTTAGCTGACACAAAAACCAGCCATATTTCCATTCCTCTGAAACCTGCGGTCAAGAGAAGCGACTATACAAATGCGGCAGGGGGAATCGCCAGCATTTCTTCCATAGGCTTAAAAATTGATATCAGAACAGGACTTGGACTATCGGGAGATGAAATCTACGACCGGGAAAATATATACTATATTGCGGTCAACTATAAAGATGGAACGGACTATGTGGTTCTGGAGCATGCATTGCCATCGGTACACGACTGTGATGTCAAAAAGGATAACAGCAATGCATTTGATTGCTATGAGGGAATTTTCACCCTCCTCTTTAACCGACTGGTAGATACGGATACTGTCCAATCCATTACCGTTAATGACACAACATATTCCCTGAAATAATTTCCATCCATCCCAGAAGAACCGCACTGCTTTTTTCAGTGCGGTTCTCTGTCCTTTACTATCACCAGAGAATAATAGCCTGCCTCATCGGGAATCTCCTCTACGGTACAATATATCTTCTCATCTGCCATACCACAGTTTTCAAGCATCTGTGCCGAAATTCCCTGATTAGAAAGCTGTTTCTTTACTTCAGTCATTTTCGATGCCGACTTCATCAATACCTTTGTACCCGGAAGCTTCAGCGCCTCCTCCACATCATAGGATGCCGGAATGATATGAAGCTGCTCTGCACGGTCCGCAAGACTGTCTGAAAGCCTTGCACTGGCAGCAAGGAAGGATGGCACTCCATTTATAATCTCCCCATGAAATCCCTGCTGCTTTACCAGCCGGTGAATATAAATATAGGTACTGTAAACCGTCGGGTCTCCCAGTGTGAGATATGCCACATCCCTTCCCTGTCTTAACTGTTCCATGATTTCCTCTGCACTGTTCCGGTAAGCGGCATCCAACACAGCTTTATCCTTTGTCATAGGTGTAGTAAGACACAGGCACTCCTTTTTATCCAGTCCCTTTATTATGCCGCCGGCAATCTGATAGCTGACCACAGCTTCCTTTTCCCTTCCCGGTACTGCAATCACGGGACATTTTTCAATTGTTTCCACTGCAAGATAGGTCATGAGCCTTGCATCGCCCGGTCCCACACCTACCCCATATAAGGTTCCCTGCATAATACCTAACATCTCCTACTTCATTTCGTTATCAACTGTCTCATTTATATCCGCCAATGCCATTGCAAAGCCTGCTACAATATTATCACGAACAATTTCCCTTTTTTCTTCCGACAGGGCATCCACAAAGCCGGGTACTCGGAATTCAGATACCAAAAATGTAATATTTATCCGTTCCCATCCCTCCATATGAGATTTCAATATCTGTGTAAATTTTGTGTAATCATTATCATCCGTTACTTCACTTTCCGGTTTCTGCCAGTCACCTGTTGCATATTGGTAAATCATCTTCCCCTCTTTGTCCTGATAGAAATTAATCGCATATAACGGCTCACCGGAAATATGATTTCCATCAAATTCATTTTCATAGAACTGATAATATCCATGGTCACCCTTGAGAAAAGTGTTTCCACTTAGATAACGAAACTCTCCGGCTTCATTTTGATATACATCAATATAATTCGACAACAGATAACTTCCCTGTTTCATGAAAGAATCATTATCCAGATATGCTGCACCTGCAATAATTCGTCCGCAATAAACTACGGTTCCGTCTTCCACTGTATAGACATAGGTCAGGGAATCTCCATTATAAATCGGAAGAGTCACCATCATTTCCTCCTGTCCATCCAGATTCAAATCAGCAAGCTGCATAATCCACTTAGTATCGAGATACCTCTCCACATGTTCATCACCCAGCCAATCATATTCCATATAAGGCAAAATGGTTTCCTTCCAATCTACCTCTGCCAACTCCTCTTTAGACATAATTCTCTCTGCATCATAATCTTCAGCCACCTGCTGCAACTTCTCATTTTCAAGGTCGTTATTCGTATCTACATTTCCGCAACCAAATAGTACACACAGGCTTATTATATAAATGTAACATCTTACATGTTTAAATCTCATTTTGGTTTCTCCTTTTTCAAATTTTTTCTATGTGATTTCCTCCGCATTTAACATAAATCTTACCATAAACAAAGGTTTTCCACAACGTAAAACAGGACTGCCAACGGACAGCCCTGTCAGAATATATGTATCTATTTTTCAATCAGCGACATAACATAGGAAAGCACATAATCCTCTCCGTCATCAAACAGAGCCGCTACAGCCCTTTCATCAAAAGGAATTTTGATATCTAAAGGCACCGTTGCCTCTCTTGTCTCGTCTGTGTCTATGAATACCGAACCGTCTTCATTTAACAGAAGCACTGACGAATAAGCAAGAAAGCTGTGTCCCGTCTGTACAGAGTTAATACCCTGTGCCGAGCAGGAAGAATGGGTAAAACCCATAATGGTGACATTGGGAAAGGCACTGGCAAGCATGGAAAAATGGTCGCCTGCACTCACTGTATTGGTATTCACTAAAATCGTGATGTCTCCATGTCCCCAGAGGTTCTCACCCTGATAACATTCCCTCTCACCCACTAAGTATCTTCCGGTATTCTCATCCTTTAAATACCTCATGGTCTTCTTGTCAAATACCCCATCATAGGCATAGGTATGCTCTCCCTCCGGTGCAATCAGCTTGATTAATGCCTTTACATACTCATCGGAACCGCCGCTATTGCTGCGCATATCAAAAATCAGATGCTTAACCCCTCTATCCTTAAGTACCAGAAGCTTCGTTCGAACCTCCTCGGACATTTGGTCAAAATTCTCCTCTTTATCGTAACTCATAAAACGCATACGCATCAGGGCAGTCTCATCATCTATATTCTGCCATGCCAGATTCGTGATTGCCACCCCCTGGTCAATCACATCTACCGTATCCTCCAACCGCTTCTTATAATTACCCAGCTTCCCTGCCAAAACAGTCTTCTCTGTTCCGGCATCGTCCAAATAAGAAATATTCACACTGTCACCGCCGGTTCCCGCCACCAGCATCGCACGGTAGAAATCTTCATTTTCCTTCACTGCAAATGCATGTATACGGAATTTATTATCTCTGTTATATGCATCAATGGCTTCCTTTATCTCCACACCGTCCCATGCGGTGATTACCGTTCCGTTCCTGATACCTGCCTGATAAACCAGACTATCTGTTTCCACATTTACAGCAACTGTTTTTCCGTTTTCCAGCGTCATTAAAGAGAGTCCGTAATCATTGCCTGCAATACGTTCTAATGCTCCATTTAGAATATCCTCTTTTTTTTCCATATAGGAAACATGGCAGTCATGAAACTCCTGCACAAACAGCTCCCATGCGAGGGCATTTGCCTTTTCATCATGCTCCTTATCCGCCTTTTGAAACTGTGGAAGATATTCTTCGTATAGGGTATCCCAGTCAATATTTTTATGCTCTGCCATATTATAGTGCAACTTCAACTGTGAAAAGCTCTCCTTAAATTCCTCCACATAATCCGGTGTCCGATATTCCGGATTTATCATGCAGACCCCCAGGGATATCACTGTTAACACACCGGCTGCCATAGCGCTGACACGCCGAAGTCTTTTTTCCTCTTTCATAAAGCCTGCCAGCATACAAAGCGCACCCAGATACACGCCAAGCATAGACACCTCGAACCCGAATAACGCAATCGCAAAAATACATAAAATCATGGGAATGGTATAACATAGTTTCCACTTTGTGCTTAATGCCTTTTCCGCATAAGAAGCCAGCCAAAAAAGTCCACCTGCCACCAAAAGCTCCAACACAATCAATCCGATATCTCCATACGACATGCTATCACCTCTCCCTAATTCAAATCGTCTTTGTTAAAAAACCAATAACCCAGCATGAGAAACAAACCTCCAAACACTATGGATACAAGTACGAGCGGTATTATCTCTCCTGCCTTTATTACTGCATCATAAACGACAATCGTCTTTTGCCCCACAAGCGTATATGTACTCCACGCAGAAAAATCATATAGCTTTGCCAATGCGCTAAGCCCCAAAAATGCGGCATTACCCCCTGTAAACATTGTGGGAATCATAACACCGTACAACAGCACAATCACACCGACTGTCATCACAATGTATGCATTTTTCACCAAAAAAGTAAGAAATACAAACTCACATATGATTCGGACAATGGGAAATACAGATAACAGATAACGAACCATGACATTTCCAAAGGAAATGGAATCCCCCCACTGCCCTGCAACGCTTCCCACAAGAACCGGAAATGCACAAATCAGCATGGTTCCCACTGTCCCACCGATGATGCTTATGATGGCTCTTCCAAAATAGACATCCTTACGCTCATGCCCACTCATCAATTCGTAATTTGATGTTTTATCTATAAAATCCGCCCCACAGATCAAAGCGGTAAAAGTCAGTGCAAATATCAGTGCAAATGATACTATCGTTATACCGTTGCCGGCAACATAGTCTCCAGCCAATATCAGCACATCCAGTCCCGTCTGATTTACAAAGTCAGATTCCCCAAGCATCTGGGTACACTGAATCAATAGCAATAATATAAATACAATCCATATTAATCTGTTTTTTCTCAGCTGATAGAGCTGCGCCTTCATAATTTGTTTCAAGCCAAATCCCCCTCTCTAGTGAATATCCTGTTTGCGAAAAAACAGATAACCAATCAAAAGACACAATCCCCCCACCAGTAATGATGCAAAGATGGTTTCTACTGCCATAGCCGGTTCCACTGCCGTAACATAGATGGGAACATCCTCTCCGTTAATATACTCAAATTTTGCATTGAAGCCTGCCATGAGATAAGAAATATTCATGCCTGCAAACTGCACCGTCATAGCCTTATCCGTCACTTCTTCATAAATCATGCTTCCAATAACTGCTATGTCATAGAATACCCAGCCGATTAATATCGCCTTATAACAGTTTTTAAGTAAAAAGGTCAGCAGGGCAAATTCACAGATGAGACGAAAAACCGGAAAGAGCAGCAGCAAATAGCGAAGCACGATATCGCTAAGCTTCATGTTAATCCCCCAGCCACTGATAAGACTGCATACCAGCACAGGGAAAACGGCAATCACCATGCTGATGGTCATGCCCCACAGCAAGCTGACAAACACTCTTCCAAAATACACCTCACTTCTATCGTGCCCGCTCAACACCTCATAATTCATTGTCTTGTCTGCCTGATCCCATCCGCAGATCCTTGCAGTCAGCAAAAGCGTGACCACACCGATTACCATAAATAGCATTTCTCCAAGACCTGCCACTGTCATACTTCCCGTCAGCGACTCAATACCGGTCCCTGAATTCATTGATGCTAACAAAATAGGTCCTATCATTCCAATTATCAAAATATAAATAGTCAGATTGTCTCTTCTAGTTTGATAATTTTGCGCCTTCATTATATTCCACATTTTGCTCACCTACCATATCCATGTAATACTGTTCCAGATTTGCAGCTCTCATACCCAGCTCCAGAGGAACCACTCCATTTTCATACAGTGTCTTAGAAACTTCTCTCAAATTTTCCAAATGAGTATAGAGGCGGATACTGCCATCCTCCTCCACGTCATACTCTGTAATACCTAGCTTCTCGGAAAGCACTGCCAATGCCATGGCATCATTATCTGTATGAATGTGGTAATGCTCCCTGCAAAGTCTCTTCAATTCCTTAGCGGAAACCAGCTGCATCAATTCCCCATGATGAATAAAAATGTAATCCGTACAAAGCAGGGACAACTCACTTAAAATGTGTGAGGAGATAATTATCGTCATATGCTCCTCCCGATTCAGCTTTAAAAGCAATTCCCTGATTTCTACGATTCCCTCCGGGTCCAGACCATTGATGGGCTCATCCATTACCATAATCTCCGGCTTGGTAAGCAGGGCGTTTGCAATGCCAAGCCTCTGCTTCATACCAAGAGAAAAATTCTTTACATATTTTTTCCCGGTATCCTTTAGCCCCACAATCTCCAGCACCTCGTCCACACGATGCTTATCGGGAATGCCCTTTTGCAACCTCTGCTTTTCCAGATTTTCCCTGGCAGACATTTTCTCCTTGGCATAGGGTGTCTCAATCATAAAGCTCATTCGTCCTCTTGCTTTTGCAAGTCCCTTTTCTCCTGTTTCCCCATAAATGGATATATTGCCCTTCGTAGGAAGCACCAGTCCCCCAAGCATCTTCATAATCGTAGTTTTTCCCGCACCATTTGGCCCAATCAGTCCGCATATCATCCCCTCTTCAATCTGAAAAGATACATCTTTTACTGCCTTTTGCTTCATGTACTGTTTTTCCAAATGGTTTATATCAATCACAATCTTTGACATGATAACCCTCCTGTCCTTTTTTTAACAACTATAAAAGGGAAATTTAAAGAATTTCTTAAATCCTCTAAATTTCCCTTTTTTTCAACATCTGTATATCTGCTAACCCCATAAGGATATGAATCTGAAGCTGCATATTTTCTCTTTCAGAAAACACCTGCATATCCTGCTTCTCTGCCAGAAGCTTCACGATATATAATCCAAGTCCTGCACCGGCATTATGTCTTGCCCCGTCTCCTCTATAGGTTCTATCAAACATATGCGCTATATCCAGTTCCGTCCCGGCGGGCATAGTATTGGCAAATGTAATACGGCACATGCCATCCTGCTCCTTTAACGAGATAACAAAACTGTCCTTTGCATATTTCAACACATTATTTAACAGATTATAAAACATACGGAGCAGCATTTTTTCATCTGCCTTCACAATCACGCTCTTGTCTGGTAATACAATTTCCGGAACAAGCTGTTTCTCCCGAATCACTGCTTCATGCTCTACAATAAAACGCACCAGCATATTGGTTACATCCACATCCGATAACGCTGCCGGTGTACTATCACTCTCTAATACCGACATCTCAAAGAAATCATCAACCATATTTTTTAATTCATCTGTCTTATCCTGACAAATACCAAGATATCCCTGCTCCTGCTCCGAAAGGCTGCTATGTCTCTCAAACATTTGCAGATTTCCCTTGATTACTGTAAGAGGGGTGCGCAAATCGTGGGCAATATCTGAAATTGACTGCTTAAGCTTCTTCTCCGACTGCTCAGCCCTAAGCTTTAAGCTCTTCTGATAATCCAGATTATGGTTTAGCTCCTTCGCAAGCTCTGTCACATCTGTATCCAGCAAAGATACTGTCAATTGCTTATTATAAGACTGCTCTCTTGTGTTTTCCAATTCAGTCCTGATATTGCGAAGCTGTCCCTTGATAGCCAGAAGACGCCACTGTATAACCAGAAGATATATAAATAAAACACACGCAAGGAAAAAAAATATATATATCATATCTCCTGCTCCTTCAACCGGTAACCAATCCCCCAGACCGTATCAATATAATCTCTGCCCGTCGCCCTTTTCAGTTTATTCCTAAGATTACTCAGATGGACATTAATCGTATTATCCTCATAATAATATACGTCCTGCCATACTGATTCGTAGAGATTTTCCTTGGTATAGGTTTTTGTAGGATGCTCAAGAAACAACTGTAAAAGCTTTAACTCCTTTGCTGTCAGGGCAACATGCCTGCCTTCGTATTCCACACGATGCTCCGATACAAAAAGACACAGCCCGCCACAGGATAAAATCTCCTCTTCTCCCTCTGCTTCCTCCTGCGCTGTAACGATGCTGCTTCTTCTAAGCACAACCTCAATCCTCACTAATACCTCATCCAAGTCAAAGGGCTTTAAAATATAATCATCTGCCCCCATTCGCAAAACCTCCAGCCTCGTATCCTTACCGGACTTCGCCGACAGGCAGATAACAGGAGTATTCCTGCGTTCCCGAAGCTCCCTGATTAATATATTGCCGCTCTTATAGGGCAGCATCAAATCCATAAGAACAATGGTAAACTCCTTCTTTTGCAGCAGCGCTGATGCCTCCCGACCATCATAGGCACAAGCCACCTCATAGCCCTGCTCTCCAAGAAACGCAGACAGCATATCACTGATATCTCTATGATCCTCCACAATTAAGATAGTTCCCTTGCTCATGCCTCATGCGCCTCTGTCTTCATCCTTTTCTTTTCCTCATACATCCTGTTATCCGCCTCATCGATAACCTGCTTTAGACTTTCCTGTTCCTCCCATAATGAATATCCACAGGCAATCTTGATGGAATATTCCCTCTGTTTGCTAATCTCCTTTACACTGTCCCACAATCTGGCAAGATGCTCCGAGAAGGAATCTTCTGTGCATTGTGCATTGGATAAAAACACAAATTCGTCACCACCTATACGATAACAGCTGCCCACATCCGAAAAAGCCTTCTGTATCTCGGCGGCCACTGTGACAATCAATTCGTCTCCTTTCGCATGTCCAAAAGTATCGTTCATCACTTTTAAATCATTCACATCAAATACCGCCGCAAGACGACATTCCCTGGTCTGCTCCAGTCTGGCAAGATCCTCTTTATAAGAGGTACGATTTAACAGATCCGTCAAACCATCATGATATGCCAGACGGCTTAGGAGCTCACTCTTATATGTATTCTTGTAAGAGGCCATCATGTCCAAAATAATCTGTCCTCCCTCAAATGCAAGGAACAAAAGCATGCCCACTCTGGTAAACATGGAACCCTCTGAAGCGGTGCCCAGCTTCCAAAAGATAATATCCATCAATGCGCCGGCAAAAATACATGACAATCCTAACACATGATGCTTTTCTTTCATTTTTCCCTTTATAAGCTCGTAAGCTGTCAGCCATAAAAAGTATACAATAATAATCACAAAGCTGATATGCGTTGTAATAATAATCTCATGATAATCCTTGATGTTTAATGTATGTATCAAGACACAGAAAAAGAAAACAGTAAGAGAAATCCCACAAAGTACAGCCAATGCCATCTTTCTCTCTACATGATACTGGCTGTTCAGATACAGCACCAAAGGGACTGCAATGAGCATCAGCCATAGCTCCGCCACCATATGAAACAACGACTCATGACCTAAAAGCAGGCTAAATACCCAGCCGTCAAACAATAAATAAACACCCACATTATAGGCAAACAAACCAAGATATAACATATCCTTCGGCGCCAGCTTCATACTCCGCATCGGAATATACAACACAACCAATGCAAAGCCTAATACCACAATGAGAAAATTAAGCAAAAAACCTACAAGCTTATCACATACCATATCTCTTAAAATATCAATACCGTCACCCAGATACATTTGCTTAATTTTTCCACTGCCGTCGTGATATGGGGTGTCCGGTATAATCTTAAGCTCCTGCCCTGCATAGGATTCCTTTATCCTAACCTTTACAAAATATGAGCCCGGCGTATGTCCGAAAATATTTTCATTGTAATTCTCCGTCTCATACAGCTTTTCATCTCCTATGTATACTGCTACATTTATACTCTTTGCATGAAAGAATAATATGGAATCCACTTCCAATTCAGGGATGACCTTATAGACATAGGCATAGTCCTCTAATTCACTTAAGTCCGCCGGCTCACCTGTATCCGTTATCCATCCCTGCCTAAAATCCACATAATCCCTATACCGATATGTATGTTGGCTGGAAAGTACTGTCGCGATAATAACCAATGCATGCGCAATAACCATGCAGCCCCCCAGAATCATCACAATAATTTTTGCTATTTTATTATTTTTCGACTTCATTCTTTATAATCCCTTCTTAAGTAAACAAATACATGTACAGTTCTTAATATACCAGATGAATCTTCCTAATCATTATAATACATAAAGCAACACGAAACAAGAAATACATATCATGACCGAAAACAACTTTTTTCAAGTTACCATTCGTATTCAAATGAAGCCCTGTCTGTTTCAAAGGCAAAGCATGTGTGTCCCCTTTTTTGAAAGCGGTAAAAAGCCTGACAGGAAGCGCTTTCATGAATTGTCCTCACCATATCCCCATTTGCAGGCGCCTTAAGAGGATGTTTGGATGATGAAAGCAATCGTGCTTCCAATTCCAGATTCCCCTGCACAATCCGAACCATTTTATTTTGAAGCTGAACAGCCCTTGCCCCCAGATAAGTAGCCAGCCTGTACTCCTTTCCCCTCCATAATATAACCCCGATAATGCCGGTAAAATGGATACCTGCTATGGGTATATCCGCCACGGACAGCATAAGCGAGCCTCCGGGGAAACAGCACTGGGTCCAGATATACTCCTTCGGAAAGGAATATCCTCTATCCCCTTCCCAGTACCCACAGGCATTTTGAAAGGAATATTTCTGCCCATTGATATACACAGTTCCCCTAACCAAATGCCGCATACTCCAAACACTATGACGACATTCCATAAACGGCACCAATGCAAATGGTCCCATAATATCATATTTTAAAGGAGAAAGAGGTCCAAAATATAATTTCCCCTTTGCATTTAATTCCGGTGTTTGCACCAATAACCGCATCCCTTTTTTATTGAACCGGTTCTCATTGATAGAAATATTTGTCCCCCACCGGTGAAATGCATCAGCAGGGAATGTAACTGTAAAAGCATCGCTATCTGTAATAATCTGAAGGGTGCATGTGTGTTTTCCCTTGGTCTTATGGACGGCAGGAATCACCGCCAAAGTCTGTGTGTCGGATTGGCATTTCAAATACCACCCATAAAAGGAACCCTGCATACTGTTACCTCCGCAAAAAAATAATCTATATTTTTCCACAAGGAGATATGATTTATTCATAAAAGTAAAATTCATGATTCACAATGCGCACAAAAAAAATCAAGGGCATATATGTATACACCCTTGATTTCTCTGCCTGATTTTGAATTTAGTGCAATATATCTGTATCCACGTTTTAAGGCGTGGTATTGCGTATGATTGTTACTTCTTCATCACAGTACACGTAAGTCAATGCCTTACATCCACTCACATCCAAACTCGTTAGCTGATTATAATAGCAATCCAATTCAAACAAGTTCGTATTCTTGCTCACATCCAGACTCGTTAGCTGATTATCAGAGCAACTCAAGAAAGTCAATGCCGTAAAGTAACTAACA
>CAMWOF010000002.1 GCA_947175805.1 uncultured Clostridiaceae bacterium | reverse complement strand
TGATTGAGCAGGCTGCATATAATGATAATATTTCCATTATTTATGTCCTCGATGAGAATGAAACTTTTGTTGGCGCAATTGACTTAAAAGACCTGATTATTGCACGTGACGGCATACAACTTGATACGATTGTTATGACATCATATCCTTATGTTTACGCCAATGAGCAAATTGATGATTGTCTTGGCCGTATCAAGGATTATTCAGAGGATTCAATTCCCGTTTTAGACTCAGATAATAAGCTCATAGGTGTATTGACATCTCAGGACATCATGGAACTTGTTGACGATGAGATGGGTGAAGATTATGCTAAGCTGGCTGGTTTGTCCGCAGAAGAAGATTTAAAAGAACCTTTGAAAGAAAGTATCAAAAAGCGTTTGCCTTGGCTGGCTGTTTTGCTTGGATTAGGAATGGTCGTTTCCAGTGTTGTGGGTATATTTGAAGGAGTTGTTGCACAGCTGCCACTGATTATCGCTTTCCAGTCGCTTATTCTGGACATGGCAGGAAATGTGGGAACACAGTCGCTTGCTGTCACCATACGTATTCTCATGGACGAAAACATTAGTGGAAAGCAAAAGCTTATTCTGGTTACAAAGGAAGCTCGTGTAGGTTTGACCAACGGCTTGATACTTGGCATATTATCCTTCGTATTTATCGGCTTATATTTGGTTGCATTAAAGAATCAGGTGGTAACGGTAGCCTTTGCTATATCTGCCTGTATAGGCATTTCGCTGCTTTTGGCAATGATACTTTCGAGTTTGTCGGGAACATTGATTCCGCTTATGTTTAAGAAGTTGAAAGTTGATCCTGCCGTAGCGTCTGGTCCGTTGATTACAACAATCAATGACCTTGTTGCGGTTGTTACATACTATGGTTTGGCATGGATACTGTTAATTAATGTTTTGAAGTTGTAGGTTTCACTTTTACACTGGGGAAATATATGATATAATGTCACCAACTGAAGCAAAGCGAAGGTTGATGACCTGCGCAAGAATTAATTTAAGTAATGAAAGGAGAAGCGTCTTATGAAAACAAAGAAGAAACTATTGGCGGGTCTGCTGACCTTAGTGATGGTACTTTCATCGATGTACCTGCCGGGAGGTATGGTCGCAGAAGCTGCAAGTGATAGTGAGCAGGTTGATTATTGTATTTATTTTGATGCGGCAAATGGAAAGCTTTATAAGGAGGCTGGGTTTAATCCGAGTAATTCTAATAATCCTGAAGAATCCTGGGTGCCGAAATTGGAAGCAGAATATACCGGTGATGGTTCTATTACATGTAACGGTAATGAACTGACCTTGAATAATTTCTATTTATTTCCAAAAAATATTGCAATTATCATAAAAGGTGATGCAGTGATTAAATTATCCGGGGAAAATACAATAGATAGTGGAAATTTTTTTGTCCCTAGATGTGGTATTTATGCATATGATAATTTGTCTATTGCCGGAACAGGAAGTTTGAAAATAAATGGTTTTAACTTTGGTGTTTATGCAAGCAAAAACTTGAATATAAAAGATGTTGCCATTGATGCTCAAAGTTCATCGTATGCTTTTCATGTAAAAGGGAATTTTGTTATGGAAAGCGGTTCTGTGACAGGAGGAATAACATCTTTCTATGGCGATGACAATGGTGGACACCACGCCCATGCAACATATGGTATTTGTGTTGATGGCAATTTAGTGGTAAATGGTGGGGTGCTTACCGGCAGAGCGCATGGTTCACCGGCATATGGAGTTAAGGTTGGCGGTGATGTTACAGTAAATGGCGGAACATTGTCGGGACATGCATCGCTGGTTGTGGCGGCAAATCCAGGGACGGGCTATGGAGTTTTTGCTGGTGGTAAAATAATTGCAAATGGTGGAACGATGGAGGGAGCTTCTCCGAATAGAGAAGAGGATCAATATCATTCATATGGAGCATATGCAGAACAAAGTTTCGTGACGGGAAGTAATATAGAAATTGTAGGCGGATATAAAGAATACCTACATTCTAACATACAGCTTGCGGCAGATAACAAGTATTTTAAAGACATAATAATGGATAAGGAATGCCGCTACATCAAATTTACCACACCGGTTTCCGGGATAGGGGGTACCTCCCCGTCTAATCCGAATGTGGTAATCGGTGAATCTACCGATTTAGATGTGACTGTAATTCCAGAAAATGCATCTAACCAGAATATCAAATGGGAATCCAGTGATGATACCATTGCTTCTGTGGATGAGAATGGAAAGGTAACCGCTCATAAAGAAGGTACTGTAACAATTACAGCTACAACAGAGGATGGGGGCTATAAAAAAGAAATTACCATAACGGTATCCAAAAAAGATGGTGCACCAGCACCGACCGGTATTACAACAGTTGCACCGACAACAGAGGGCGGCAGTGACGGTAAGATTATTGGCGTGGATTCGACAATGGAATACAGTACGAATGCGGATTTTACGGATGCAAAACCATGTACTGATGGTGAGGTGACTGGTCTTCCGGCAGGTACATATTATGTACGTGTGAAGGAAACCGATTCGACAAAAGCAGGTGAAGTTGTTGTGGTGGTTGTTCCAGCGGCAACCGTTTCGGCAGAAACCCAGAAATCTATCATGGACGGACTCGGAGTATCAGAGGAAATTGCAAATCAGATTCTTAAGGAAGCAGAAAAATTAGGAGTTTCAACAGATACTCTTCTGATTACCGATGAAAGCATCAAGAAACAGAAGTCAGATGCGGATATCAAAGGTTCAACCTTTGGCTTGTTAAAGGCAAGAACCACTAATTTGAAAAAGAATTCGGTTACTATTAAATGGGATAAGGTAAAGGATGCAGATGGATATATTCTTTACGGAAACAAATGCGGTAAGAATAATTCTTACAAGCGCATTAAAACCTTTACCAAGAACAGCACAGTAAAATATACACAGAAGAAATTAAAGAAGGGTACTTATTACAAATACCTTGTAGTTGCCTATAAGAAGATAAATGGCGTAAAAGTGACGATTGCAGCAGCAAAGACGGTTCATGCAACGACGAAGGGCGGCAAATATGGTGTAGCGAAATCAGTAAAGGTAAATAAGACAAGTAAGACTCTGGCGGTTTCAAAAACCTTCAAGATTAAGGCATCCGAAGTGAAACTGGATAAGAAGATTAGTCAGCACCGCAAGATTAAATATGAGTCTGATAACAAAAAGATTGCCACAGTGAGCAGCAAGGGCGTCGTAAAAGCAAAGAAAAAAGGTACATGTTATATTTATGTATATGCGCAAAACGGTGTTTATAAAAAGATAAAGATTACGGTAAAATAAAAAAGTATTAATTATTGCATACTTATATTTTACACCAACTGCCGGATCCTTTCGAGGTCCGGCAGTTGTTTTTTTGCACAGCCTCATTCTTACAAAATTGTAAGAAACCCATTCACCGTATTGTAAGAAATCTTGATTATTATATATATTATATAATGATATTCAAAAGCAAATGAGGGAGGACATATTCTATGGAAATGATAAGGGTTGAGAATCTATGTAAGACCTACGGTGAGGGGGAAAACGAGGTCAAAGCCGTGAACAATGTCAGCTTCTCGGTGGACAAGGGCGAATTTGTTGCCATCGTGGGAAGCTCCGGTTCGGGAAAGTCCACCCTGTTACATTTGTTGGGCGGTCTGGATAAAGTAACCAGCGGCAAGGTATTTATTGGCGGCAAGGATATATCCGCCTATCATGAAGAAACATTAGCCATTATGCGTAGAAGAAAAATTGGCTTTATTTTCCAGAGCTTCAATTTAATACCTATCCTAACTGTGAGAGAAAATATTAAGATGCCAATATTGTTAGATAATGCCAAGCCTGACCAGGAATATCTGGATGAACTGATTGAGATGTTAGGTCTTACAGACAGGCAGGAGCATTTGCCGAACCAGTTATCGGGCGGGCAGCAACAGAGAGTGGCGATTGCCAGAGCTATGGCAAACAATCCGGCTATTATTCTGGCGGATGAGCCAACAGGAAATCTGGATAAACAAAACACAAAGGAGGTTATTCAATTACTGAAATCCTCTGTTAAAAAATATGAACAGACCCTTATTCTAATTACCCATGAGATGTCCATTGCCGGCATGGCAGACCGTGTCATTACCCTTTCTGACGGACAGATTGTCAGTGATACAAAGGATGACACAAGGGCAGATGTTGAAGAGGAAAAAACGGAGCAGGAGTGATATCTGATATCAGGGTTAATGAAAAAAGGGGAATGTAATATGAACAGCTATATTGAATTAGGAAATAAATATGTAACCAGAAAGAAAATGCGTTCTCTTCTGGTGATTATTAGTATGGTGCTTGCCTCTATGCTGATTTATGTGGTGGTAGCGGCAGGTATGGGCACGTTTATGCATGCCAAAGGTGTGGAAGAGGCATGGGCGAATTACTATGTAGGCTACTATAATTTATCTGATGAACAGTATGACATTGTGAAAAACTATGCCAATGTGGAGAGCTGCGCTCGCGGAGGGCTGGTAGGTCCAAAGCTGATAGGGGTGGACAATGACAGAAATGTTCTGGTGGAACCAAAGAATTACTATACATGGTATAATTTTCGGTTGATGGAGATGGAAACCTTTGACCAGGATATTTTTGCGGATACACTGTTAGAGGGACGTCTGCCGGAAAATAGCAGCGAGATTATGCTATGTGAGGCAGATGTACATAGATTTACGGAGGAAGTCAAGCTGGGGGATACCATTGTTATGCATTTTATAGATGCCGAAGGCAGTGATGATGATGTGCCACAAAAGGAAGCTACAAAGGAATATGTTTTTTGTGGTATCTATAAAAGCGAGGGTGAGGACTCATGGAATGCATGTAGTGGTTATACGTTGGCGGACGATATGACGGGATTAACTACTTATGTAAGATTTAAAAGGAAATATCACTGGAGAGCTGATGCAGATGCACTGGCAGATAGTATCCAGGCGAAGATAGACAGATGGGGGAAGAAATATTATTTTAATGATCCTCTGGACATGTATTATTTTCAAAATGATCAGGTTTTTATATTGGGTATTCTGCTAACGATGTTTGCCGTGCTTCTGATTTACTTTTGCATGGTGATGGTCCGGAGCCTTATGAGTGTAAATGTAATTAATAAGCTGAAGGATTACACTGTTTTAAAGAGTATGGGAGCTACCAATAAGCAGTTAAGAAAAATTATGATGCGGGAGAACCTGGTGCAGGGCTGTATCGCATTTGTAACTGGTGTGGTGTCAGGGCAGCTCTTTCTAAGTCTGTTTTTAGTGAGATATTGTGAGCTTTATAGTTTGTCCTTCCGGTATATCTGGATGGCATTGCTCGCCAATGCACTCTTTTTATGGCTTACCATTGAACTGGCATCTATTGAGCCTTTTTTCATGCTCAAGAAGGTGTCTATTGTAGAGGCATTGGGACAGAGAGAACTCATTAAACATTCCAAGCGGAAAAAGAAGCCGGGGCTGCTATACAGAAAACTGAGCATTGAGGGACAGTATGCATATAAGAATATGAAGAGAAACCGGAAGTCGTTCTGGAACTCGGTGGCGGCATTTACCATCAGTGTACTCATTATTACAACGATGATGGCGACGCTGACCAATGCAGGAATAAGCATAGAGGCAGACGAAATGATGTCAATTTTTCCCGGAGCCGTAGAGTATGCATATGATATCACTGTGCCTTTGTCATATTCCGAGACGGGTAATGCAGATTATGGGAAAATAGAACAGGCAAGGCAGGCATTAGAGGCGAGAGAGGATGTGCTGGCGGCAGACTATGCTGCAGGCTGCCTGGTAGCACAGGATGTGGCAAATGGTTTGCAGCTTAAGCAGGAGGTAATAAATGCCCTCAATTGGTCACCGAGCACTGACGCTTTATTGGAGTTATGTTTTTTGTCAGAATCCCAGCTTAAAAGGCTGAATGAATATATGATGGATGGGGTAGATGCCTGTGAGGCAGTAAAGGATGGCGGTGTCATTGTACTGGGCTATGCAGATTTGAACGGGCAAAAGGATGTGCCGTTTTATAATTTAAAGGTGGGAGACCGCATTGCCTTTGGCTCCTTAGAGGTGATAAGTGAGATTGACAAAGAAAATGAAAAGCGGGGGGGAATCGGATCAGACGGATATGTGTCTTCATTTAAGGAGGTTAGGGACAAAAAGGCATATGAGCAATATATTATAAAGGGCTTCTGCAAGGTGAATAATCAGATTTCGGATTTCCCAAGGACGGTTGTTATGTCCTATGAATATGTGAAGGAAACCTATGGGGAAGATTTTATCAAAAACCAAATTGGCAGCATTAATGTCAATATAGATGAAAAAACCTTTGATAAAGCGGCCTTTGAAAATGTGGTGGGGACACAGCCGGCTTTGTTGTCATGGAATTATACAGACATAAAAAAGATGATTGCGGAAGAAACAAGAATCATGCAATATATCGGTATCTTTATTGTGGCCTTCATTGTGATACTGGGTGTGGTCAGCATGCTGAATACCATGATAAATGAGCAGATACAGCGCAAAAAGGAAAATGCAATTCTCCGGGCAATCGGCATGAGCCGTTCGGGGCTTAACAAAATGCTCATTATGGAGAAAATGCTGGTTGGATTTATGGCATGGTTTATCGGTACGGTGTTATCCATTGTGCTGTCATATGTATTTACAATCGGCTTTAGGTATATGACAGAGGCAAAGTTTGTTTTTCCATGGTACATATGCGGAATTACGGCTGCAGTCCTGTTTGTGATTATGGCAGTCTTGTCGTGGCTCATGATTATTATGGTGGGCAAAATGGATATCACCGAGGGCATCCGAAATGAGGGATAATCTGATTGATATTTTCTTCAGACAGTCCATCTGCCGGATGCGCCACAAGGGAGTACAAGTCGGGTTTTCCTAACGGGAAGCCCGATTTCTTGTGCCTCTACCTTGCCGCCGAATTTGGGAATCAGGGCGGTGGATATCATATAGTGAAGCACTGCGGGCTGCAATCCTGTGGTGTAGGAGTTCACAAGGAAAAACAGTGGGTGATCAGAAAGAATCTGTGTACACAGCATGATTAATTCATATATCTTTTCTTCGATTTTCCATATTTCTCCTTTAGGGCCTCTGCCATAGGACGGAGGATCCATAATAATGCCGTCATAGTGGTTTCCGCGGCGGATTTCCCGTTCCACAAATTTTACGCAGTCATCCACCAGCCAGCGGATAGGTGCATCTCCCAAATCCGATGCCTGCGCATTTTCTTTTGCCCAGCCAACCATGCCCTTAGAGGCATCCACATGGGTGACAGCGGCGCCTGCAGCGGCGGCTGCCAGGGTTGCACCGCCGGTATATGCAAACAGGTTTAGAACCTTAACAGGTCTCCCGGCATTTTGTATTTTCTCTGAAAACCAGTCCCAGTTGACAGCCTGCTCCGGAAACAGTCCCGTGTGCTTAAAACTGAAGGGCTTCAGATGAAAAGTAAGCCGGCGATTGTCACTGTAGGAATGGAAAGGAATAGCATAAGATATTTCCCATTGTTCGGGCAAATCAAAAAATTCCCATTCCCCGCCGCCCTTGTCGCTGCGGTGGTAATGTCCGTTGATTTTTTTCCATTGCTTGTCCCGTGGCGTGTTCCAGATAACCTGTGGGTCTGGCCTTACAAGCGTATACCCTCCCCAGTTTTCCAGCTTTTCCCCGCCGGAGCAGTCCAACACCTCATACATTTTCCAATTCTCAGCTACCCACATAAGCCATGTCCTTTCTCTTTCCATAAGTATTTACTAATTTCAAAACATATGATACCATAAACAAAACAGAAAAACCACACTGCATCCGACATATGGGAAGGGGGATACAGATGGGTGATGGCACATCAGAAAATGCTGCAGGGCAGTATCATATTATAATAGAAGAAATCCTTGCTTCCGAACCTGTAAAGCTGGTGTTCAGTAATCCGGGAAAAAGGCAGGAGCAGACGGCGGCCACGGATAATCCGAATGTGATAAGGGTTGTTATCCGATTGATAGAGATGAAACAGGGACAGGGATACCAGATAGAAAAATTCACAAAGACCCAGGTATTTCATATAAATATTACGAAAGCTGACCTTGAAAATGTGATGGAGATTTTTATGGCGCAGTTCCGCCAGCTCAATGTATGGTGCGAGACGATGGAGATAGATGTGAAGCAGTCCAAAAAGGGAAAGCTTCTTGTTAACAGGAGAAGAGCGGTTCATGCAGCTGAGGCTGTCTCTCATAATAAGAAAAAACATTACCTTTTAGCGGAGGGAACGCCGATACCGCCTTTGGTGGATTTGGGCGTATTCACGAAAGACGGCAGAGTTGTCCATGCTATGTATGATAAATATAAGCAGATTAACCGTTTTTTGGAGATGGTGGAGGATGTGCTCAAGGATTATCCTCATCAGAAGCTGAATATTATTGATTTTGGCTGCGGAAAATCCTATCTCACCTTTGTGCTTTACTATTATCTGACCGAGGAAAAGGGGTATCAGGTGACAATGACCGGGCTGGATTTAAAGCAGGGTGTCATTGATAAGTGTAATGAAACTGCAAATAAATATCAATACGAAGGGCTGCATTTTGAGTTGGGGGATATCAATGGCTATCATACAGAGCAGCCGGTGGATATCGTGATTACGCTTCATGCCTGCGATACTGCCACGGATTATGCGCTCTATAACGCAGTGCAGTGGAAGGCGAATATTATTTTATCCGTGCCATGCTGCCAGCACGAATTGAATCAGCAGATACGGACGGAGAAATTTGGCGCCTTGACGAAATATGGCATTATTAAGGAGCGCACGGCGGCGCTGATGACCGATGCCATCCGGGGTTCCCTGTTGGAGTATTGCGGATACCGGACGCAGCTTTTGGAATTTATTGATATTTCCCATTCCCCGAAAAATATTATGATTCGGGCTGTGCGGGGAAATGTAAGTCCTGAGAAACGCCGTCAGGCGTTAGCTGAGGTGGAAAGACTGTGTGAGGCCTTTTCCCTTGCACCTACGCTTTGCAGGCTGCTGCTCCCCCAAAATGGGCATGACAGTGATGATGGCGGTATATCATAATGTGTTTTCACATATAAAAAGGAGTGATGGAAATGCAAAAAAGAAACAGAAAAAGAAATGCGCTTATACTTTTGGTGCTGCTGCTGTTTGCAGATATATTTGGTACAGCGCCCTTTGCCGGCGGACAAAGGGTGGAGGCAGCAGGCACCTACAGTATTTATATAGAGGGCGAGAGCAATTATGATTATGCGCAGGCGGTGCTTGATAAAGTGAACCGGGAGCGTGAGAAGGCGGGAGCGGAGGCGCTGGTGATGAATCAGGAGCTGCAAAAGGCAGCCATGCGCCGGGCTGCGGAGCTGGCAATTAAGTATGCCCATGTGCGGCCGAACGGCAAAATATGTTTTTCTGCCAGCGATTTGATATACGGTGAAAATATTGCCGTGGGGCAGACAACGCCTGCAATGGTAATGAAAGCGTGGATGAAGTCTAAGGGACACCGGACGAATATTTTAAATGAAGCCTATACCGCAATCGGTATCGGTGTGTTTTATCATAATAAGCATTACTATTGGGTGCAGTGCTTTGGTTATGTTGATGGAGAGGCATATGAAAAGAACGGAACCGAGGAAAAAACGTATAAAATATCAATAAAGGGTAAATTAAATTACAGGATCGCAGGGAAAAAGTCCATCACAATGAAAAAAGGCGGAACAAAGGCACTGGAGCTAAAGGTAACCGACTTCTATCAGAGCAAAATTCTGGCAAAGAGCGGTAAATGGAGTTCCTCCAAGCCCTCTGTGGTCACCGTTTCCAAGAGTGGAAAGCTGAAGGCAAAGAAAAAGGGAACGGCGGTTATCAGCTGCAAGCTGGGTAATGTAACCCAAAAGGTTACGGTGAAGGTGAAATAACCCTTCAAGTCCCGCAGTGAAAAAAATGCAAAAATGCAGTGAGAAAAAATGTAAAAGTGCAGTGACAAAAAATTGTAAAAAAATGCTTGCTTTCTCAAGAAGGTTGTTATATAATAGCTTTTGCTGTGACATTGATAGCGTGGAAGCGTGAGGTTGCTGCCAATGCAATAGGCAGGTTTTTCCGTGGAGCGAATGTCATGTTAGGAAACTGGCGACAAGTCACTGTACAGGTTCGCCGCCGACATATAGGATTTGAGGCGGATGAAAAACGAACCATCTGTTAGAAAACAGATTAACGTGTTGGTCTTTTTAAAATCAGGACACACACGGAGGAGTGTACAGTCACCACTTGTCGTACTGAAATTAAGTGCGAAAAGGAGGCGGCTTTTTTTATGGCAAGTCAAGTAATGAGGATTACGTTAAAGGCGTATGACCACAAGTTAATCGACCAGGCTGCAAAGAACATCATTGATACTGTTAGAAAGACCGGAGCAAAGGTTTCCGGGCCTGTGCCGATGCCGACAAAGATTGAGAAGGTAACAATCTTAAGGGCAGTGCACAAGTATAAGGACAGCAGAGAGCAGTTCGAGCAGAGAACCCACAAGCGGTTAATTGACATCATTGCACCGACACAGAAGACTATCGACGCATTACACAACTTAGATATGTCTGCCGGAGTTTATATTGATGTAAAGATGAAGCAGAAATAAACATTTGCTTCAGACAGGAGTTTGATTAGGAATTACAGTACCTAATAGCATTGAAGTAACTCTCAATGAATTTAGTATGATTGGCAACAATCCGCTGTAGATTAATTAGGAGGATATTTAAAAATGAAGAAGGCAATTTTAGCAACAAAAGTCGGAATGACTCAAATCTTCAACGAAGACGGCGTGCTGACACCGGTTACGGTTTTACAGGCCGGTCCTTGTGTCGTAACCCAGGTTAAGACGGAGGAGAAGGACGGATACAGCGCAGTACAGGTTGGTTTTGGCGAGAAGAAGGAAAGAGTGACAACAAAGGATGTTTCAGGTAAGAAGGTTATCAGAAATCCGCATGGTGCCGGCAAGGCAGAGCAGGGTCACTTTAAGAAGGCAAACACCACTCCGAAGCGGTATGTAAGAGAATTCAGATTGGAGAATGCTGAGGAGTACGTTGCAGGTGAGAGCGTAATCAAGGCAGACATATTTGCCGAGGGTGACAAGATTGATGTAACCGCAAAGTCAAAGGGTAAGGGTTTTGCTTCCGGTATCAAGAGATACGGCATGAGAACCGGTCCTAAGACGCACGGTTCCAAGTATCATCGCCATGCAGGTTCTAACGGCTCAGCAACCACACCGGGCAGAGTGTTCAAGGGCAAGAAGATGCCGGGACATATGGGTGCGGTTAGAGTGACGGTGCAGAACTTAGAGATTGTTAAGATAGATATGGAGAACAATGTAATCTTAGTGAAGGGCGCAGTGCCGGGACCTAAGAAATCTCTGGTTATGATTAAGGAAACAGTTAAGACAGGTAAATAGTCTTACAGGAAAGGAGGAACGGAGTAATGAGTACAGTTAAGGTTTACAACATCGACGGAAAAGAAGTTGGACAGTTAGAGTTAAACGATTCCGTATTCGGTGTAGAAATAAACGAACACATTGTCCATAAGGCGGTTGTCAGCCATTTGGCAAATAAGCGTCAGGGTACACAGAGTGCGAAAACACGTTCAGAAGTGTCCGGCGGCGGCAGAAAGCCTTGGAGGCAGAAGGGCACCGGGCATGCAAGACAGGGTTCCACCAGAGCGCCGCAGTGGACGGGCGGTGGTGTAGTGTTTGCACCGAAGCCGAGAGATTATTCTATAAAGCTGAACAAAAAGGAGAAGCAGCTGGCATTAAAGTCTGCTTTGACTTCCAAGGTTCAGGATGAAAAGTTCATCGTATTGGATGGGCTGCAGCTTGAGGAGATTAAGACCAGCAGGTTTGCAGCGATTCTTAGGAATTTGGAGGTTCACAAGGCACTGGTAGTCACAAAGGATGTAGATAAGAATGTGGTTCTTTCTGCAAGGAATATTCCGGATGTAAAGACTACGGTGGCAGCATTTGTTAATGCATATGATATCCTCAAGTATGACACGGTAGTGATTACAAAGGATGCAGTAGCAGCAATCGAGGAGGTGTACGCATAATGGCAGATATCAAGTATTATGATGTGATTCTGAAGCCGGTTGTAACAGAAAAGAGTATGAACGCCATGGCAGAGAAGAAGTACACATTTTTAGTTCACCCAACGGCAAACAAGTCTCAGATTAAAGAGGCCGTAGAAAAGATGTTTGACGGTGTCAAGGTTGCAAGGGTCAATACCATGAATCAGCAGGGTAAGACCAAAAGACGCGGCAATGTATACGGCAAGACCGCAAAGACAAAAAAGGCAATCGTTCAGCTTACTGCTGACAGCAAGGATATCGAGATATTTGAGGGGCTGTAGGAGCAGAGAACTTAACGAAAGCGAGCGATAGCGATGCTTGAGTTTAGTCGTAGCCCGACCGACGCTCTTAGCGAACGAAGTGAGGTTAGAAGTCGGTGGAGCAGAGAACTTAACTACATCCCATAACTAGACGCAAAAAAGCGTGATAATAAATTAGCGATTTGAAAGGAGAACTACAATGGGCATTAAGACATATAACCCATATACACCTTCCAGAAGAAATATGACAGGTCTTGATTTTGCCGAGATTACAACGGGTAAGCCGGAAAAGTCACTGGTTGTTTCTCTGAAGAAGCATGCCGGACGCAATAATCAGGGTAAGATTACTGTCAGACATCAGGGCGGTGGCAGCAGAAGAAAATACAGAATTATAGATTTTAAGAGAAGAAAAGACGGCATACCTGCTACGGTTGCTACGATTGAGTATGATCCAAACAGAACCGCCAATATCGCATTGCTGAATTATGCGGACGGCGAGAAGACATACATTTTGGCACCGGTAGGCTTAAAGGTAGGCGATAAGCTGATGAACGGCCCGGAGGCTGAAATTAAGATTGGTAATTGTCTGCCGTTAGAGAACATTCCTGTAGGTACGGAGATTCATAACATTGAGCTGTATCCGGGCAAGGGCGGACAGATGGTGCGTGCCGCAGGCAATTCCGCACAGCTCATGGCAAAGGAAGGCAAATATGCAACACTTCGTCTGCCTTCAGGCGAGATGAGAATGGTGCCGATTATCTGCCGTGCAACCATTGGCCAGGTTGGAAATATTGAGCATGGCCTTGTGAATATCGGTAAGGCAGGAAGAAAGAGACATATGGGTATCCGCCCGACCGTCAGAGGTTCCGTTATGAACCCGAACGACCATCCGCACGGTGGTGGTGAAGGTAGGGCGCCAATCGGACGTTCTGGTCCTTCTACTCCATGGGGTAAGCCGGCACTTGGCTTAAAGACCAGGAAGAAGAACAAGCAGTCGAACAAGATGATTGTAAGAAGAAGAGACGGAAAGAGCATGAAGTAATGAGGGTAAGGAGGTAACCAAATGGCTCGTTCACTTAAAAAAGGACCATTTGCAGATGAGAGTCTGCTGAAGAAAATAGATGCGATGAATGCGGCAAATGACAAGGCTGTAATTAAGACATGGTCACGCCGCTCTACGATTTTTCCATCATTTGTGGGACATACAATAGCAGTATACGATGGAAGAAGACATGTGCCTGTATATATTGTAGAGGATATGGTAGGACATAAGCTTGGTGAGTTCGTATCTACCAGAACCTACAGAGGACATGACAAGCAGGAAAAGAAGTCAAAGAATAGATAGTTTGAAAGGAGGTTCATCCAATGGCAAAAGGACATAGATCCCAGATAAAGAGAGAGAGAAATGCGAACAAGGATACCAGACCGTCAGCGAAGGTTTCCTATGCCAGAGTGTCAGTGACAAAGGCATGCTTCGTATTGGATGCCATCAGAGGTAAGGATGTACAGACGGCGCTGGCTATTTTGGCTTACAATCCAAGATATGCTTCCACCGTAATAGAGAAGTTGTTGAAGTCTGCAATTGCAAATGCAGAGACGAATAATGGCATGAAGGCGGAGGACCTTTATATTGCAGAGTGCTATGCAAATAAGGGACCGACAATGAAGCGAATTCATCCGAGAGCACAGGGCAGGGCTTACAGAATCGAAAAGAGAACCAGTCATATTACAATCGTGCTTGATGAAAGATAAGGAGGGCAATAATGGGACAGAAGGTTAATCCTCATGGTTTAAGAGTTGGCATTATCAAGGACTGGGATTCCAGATGGTATGCCGATACAAAGGACTCTGAGTTTTCTAATAATCTGATAGAAGATTACAAGCTTCGTGAGTACCTGAATAAAAGACTGCACAATGCTATGGTCGCTAAGGTAGAGATTGAGAGACCGGCTGGCAGGGTTAAGATTATCGTTCACACGGCAAAGCCTGGTCTGGTAATCGGTAAGGGCGGCGCTGAGATTGAGAAGCTGAAGGCTGATTTGGCAAAGCTCTCAGATAAGAAGCTGATGCTGGATGTGAAAGAAGTTAAAAGACCGAATGTAGACGCACAGTTAGTAGCTGAGAATATTGCAGCACAGTTAGAGAACCGTGTGGCATTCAGAAGAGCGGTAAAGAGCACAATGCAGAGAACAATGCAGGGCGGCGCTCTTGGAATCAAGGTTGCGGTTGCAGGACGCTTAAATGGTGCAGATATGGCACGTTCTGAGTTCTACAGCGAGGGCACAATTCCGCTTCAGACACTCCGCGCAGACATTGAGTACGGTTTTGCTGAGGCTGACACCACCTATGGCAAGGTTGGCGTAAAGGCATGGGTATACCATGGCGAAGTACTTCCTGTTAAAGGAGATAAGGAAGGGAGCGATAAATAATGTTAATGCCTAAGAGAGTAAAGCGCCGTAAGCAGTTCAGAGGAAGTATGGCTGGCAAGGCGTTAAGAGGTAATAAAATAACAAACGGTGAATTTGGTATTGTTGCATTAGAGCCGGCATGGATTAAGTCCAACCAGATTGAGGCTGCACGTATTGCCATGACACGTTATATCAAGCGTGGTGGTAAAGTTTGGATTAAGATTTTCCCGGATAAGCCGGTGACAGCAAAGCCGGCAGAGACCCGTATGGGTTCCGGTAAAGGTTCATTAGAGTATTGGGTAGCAGTTGTAAAGCCGGGCCGCGTGATGTTTGAGATTGCGGGCGTATCCGAGGAAGTGGCAAGGGAAGCCCTGCGTCTGGCTACACATAAGTTACCGGTAAAATGTAAAATCGTATCTCGTGCAGATTTAGAGGGAGGTGCCGGCAGTGAAAACTAAGGAATTTGTTAAGGAATTGCAGACAAAGTCAGTAGATGAGTTGAATAATGAGTTAGTAGCTGCTAAGAAGGAATTATTTAATCTGAGATTCCAAAATGCGACTAACCAGTTAGAGAATACAAGCAGAATCAAAGAAGTCCGTAAAAATATCGCCAGAATTCAGACCGTAATGGCTGAGAAGGCGAATGCATAGTTATCTTGGAAGGAGGAATTATTGTGGAGAGAAATCTGAGAAAAACACGCGTGGGCAAGGTCACAAGTGACAAGATGGACAAAACCATAGTTGTTGCAATCGAAGATAACGTGAAGCATCCGCTGTATGGTAAGATTGTGAAGAAGACTTACAAGCTGAAGGCGCATGATGAGAACAACGAGTGCAACATTGGCGATAGAGTAAGAGTAATGGAGACAAGACCATTATCCAAGGATAAGAGATGGAGACTGGTTGAGATTGTCGAGAAGGCAAAATAAGGAGGCAAAGAATCATGGTTCAACAGGAAACAAGACTTAAGGTCGCTGACAATACCGGCGCAAAAGAACTGCTTTGCATCCGTGTATTAGGCGGTTCGACAAGAAGATATGCGAATATTGGTGATATCATCGTAGCTTCGGTTAAAGATGCAACACCAGGTGGAGTTGTAAAGAAGGGCGATGTGGTTAAGGCCGTTGTTGTCCGTACGGTAAAAGGTGCCCGCCGCAAGGATGGCTCCTATATCAAGTTTGATGAGAATGCAGCGGTTATTATTAAGGAAGACATGAATCCGAGAGGAACACGTATTTTTGGACCTGTAGCTAGAGAACTCAGAGATAAGAAGTTTATGAAGATAGTTTCATTAGCTCCGGAAGTATTATAAGGAGGTGTCGGCTGTGTCAACAATGAAGATTAAAAAGGATGACCTGGTGAGAGTTATCACCGGAAAAGATAAGGGCAAGGAAGGCAAGGTATTGTCTGTAGACACCAAGAACCATAAGGTATTGGTGGAGGGCGTGAACAAGGTGTTCAGGCATACAAAGCCAAATATGCAGAATCAGCAGGGCGGGATTATCGAGAAGGAAGCTCCAATCGACATTTCTAATGTTATGTACCTTTACAAGGGTAAGCCGGTTCGCGTAGGCTTTACAGGTGAGAAGAAGGACAAGGTTCGAGTTGCCAAGGTAGACGGCAAATTAGAGAAAATCGATTAGTTGGAAAGGAGGAGCCCAAGTTGAGTAGATTAAAGGAACAGTATAGCAGCGAGATTGTGGATGCTATGACTAAGAAATTCGGTTATAAGAACGTAATGCAGGTTCCAAAGCTTGCAAAGATCGTTATTAATATGGGCGTTGGAGAGGCAAAAGAAAATGCAAAGGTATTAGATGCCGCAGCAAAGGACCTTGAGATTATTTCAGGGCAGAAACCGGTTTTGACCCGGGCAAAGAATTCTGTGGCAAACTTCAAAATCAGAGAGGGCATGGCGATTGGATGCAAGGTAACCCTGAGAGGCGAGAGAATGTATGAGTTTGCTGACCGTCTGATTAATCTTGCGCTGCCTCGTGTACGTGATTTCAGAGGCGTTAATCCAAATGCTTTTGACGGCAGAGGCAATTACGCTTTAGGCATTAAGGAGCAGCTCATCTTCCCTGAAATCGAGTATGACAAGATTGACAAGGTAAGAGGAATGGATATAATTTTTGTAACTACAGCAGAGACAGACGAGGAAGCAAGAGAACTGTTAACTCAGTTCGGTATGCCATTTAAGAAATAAAATTAGGAGGGTTTCCCATGGCTAAAAAAGCAATGGTTTTAAAACAGCAGCGCAAGCAGAAGTTTTCAACAAGAGAATATAGTCGTTGTAAGATTTGTGGTCGTCCACATGCATATTTGAGAAAGTACGGAGTTTGCAGAATTTGCTTCCGTGAATTAGCATATAAGGGACAGATTCCAGGCGTTAAGAAGTCAAGCTGGTAAGATATATTAGGAAGGAGGCAATATACAATGACAATGAGTGATCCAATTGCAGATATGCTTACGAGAATTCGTAATGCAAATACGGCAAAGCATGATACAGTAGATGTTCCTGCTTCAAAGATGAAGCTCGCCATCGCAAATATCCTTCTGGATGAGGGGTATATCAAGGCAGTAGATGTTGTTGAGGATGGAACAGTTAAGACAATTCATATCACATTAAAGTACGGAAGGGATAAGAACGAGAAGATTATCACCGGTATTAAGAGAATTTCAAAGCCGGGTCTCCGTATTTATGCCGATGTTGAGAATTTACCTAAGGTATTGAACGGCTTAGGCGTTGCAATCATCTCAACAAACAAGGGTGTATTAACAGATAAGCAGGCAAGAAAAGAAAATGTAGGCGGCGAGGTACTCGCTTTTGTTTGGTGACATTGAGCACTTGGCGAAAACAAGCGTGAGCGCAGTTTGAGGTTAGTGCGAAAGTCCTCCCCGAACCTTAACGAGAATGAGCGAAGCGAAATTCGAGTTTAGTTGAGTGGGAGAATCAGATAACTTGGCGAAAACAAGCCGCAGGCGAAGTTTGAGAAACAAATTGTATTTATAAATAATCAGGAGGTAACGGCATATGTCACGTATCGGAAGAATGCCTATCGCGGTACCAGCAGGAGTAACTGTTGATATTGCAGAAAATAACAAGGTGACGGTAAAAGGGCCAAAGGGTACGCTGGAGAGAGTACTGCCGGCAGAGATGGACATTAAGTTAGAGGGCGACCAGGTGGTTGTCACACGACCGAATGACTTAAAGAAAATGAAGTCCTTACACGGTCTGACAAGAACCCTGATCAACAACATGGTAGTGGGTGTAACAGAGGGTTATACTAAGGTATTAGAGGTAAACGGTGTTGGTTACAGGGCAGCAAAGCAGGGTAAGAAGTTAGTTCTTTCCTTAGGTTATTCCCATCCGGTAGAGATGGAGGACCCAGAAGGGCTTGAGTCAACAGTAGAAGGCAACAATATTACTGTTAAGGGTATAGATAAGGAAAAGGTTGGCCAATATGCAGCAGAAATCAGAGATAAGAGAAGGCCGGAGCCATATAAGGGCAAGGGTATCAAGTATGCTGATGAAGTTATCAGACGTAAGGTTGGTAAGACTGGTAAGAAATAATTAAAGGAGTGAATAAGATGATTAGGAAGGAATCAAGAAGTGAAGTACGTGCTAAGAAGCATATGAGAATCCGGAACCGGTTCAGTGGCACTGCTGACAGACCTCGTTTAGCAGTATTCAGAAGTAATAATCATATGTACGCTCAGATTATTGATGATACAGTTGGTAATACTTTAGTGTCTGCTTCTACAGTACAAAAAGAAATAAAGTCAGAGATTGACAAGACGAACAATGTGGATGCTGCAAGCTACTTAGGCACGATAATTGCTAAGCGGGCTTTAGAAAAGGGTATTACTACAGTTGTTTTTGACAGAGGCGGTTTTGTCTATCAGGGTAAGATTAAGGCTTTGGCTGATGCAGCCAGAGAAGCTGGTCTGGAATTCTAAAAGGAGGAAAAACAACATATGAAGCATACAATTATTGATGCAAGTCAGTTAGAGCTGGAAGAGACGATTGTAACAATCAAACGTGTAACGAAGGTTGTTAAGGGCGGCCGTAATATGAGATTTGCTGCGCTTGTAGTAGTTGGAGATAAGAATGGTCATGTTGGTGTAGGCCTCGGCAAGGCTTCCGAAGTGCCGGAAGCAATCAGAAAGGCAAAGGAAGACGCAACCAAGAAGCTGATTGAGGTTCCGATTAATGAGAACGGCAGTATTCCTCATGATTATATAGGCGAGTTTGGAAGTGCAACCGTATTGCTGAAGTCATCTCCAGAAGGTACTGGTATTATCGCAGGTGGTCCTGCCCGTGCCGTACTTGACCTTGCAGGATATAAGAACATCCGTACAAAGTCTTTAGGTTCAAACAATAAGCAGAACGTAGTTCTGGCTACCTTAAACGGTCTTCAGAATATTAAGACTCCGGAAGAGGTTGCTCGGCTTCGTGGCAAGTCAGTTGCTGAGATTCTGGGCTAAGGAGGGAATGAAAATGGCAGATAAAATCAGAGTAACATTAGTTAAGTCTACGATTGGTGCGATTCCCAAGCACAGAGCAACCGTTGCCGCATTAGGACTCAGAAAACTGAACAAGTCCGTAGAGCTTCCGAACAATGCAGCAACACAGGGAATGGTAAAGCAGGTAAGACATTTGGTAAAGGTTGAAGAGATTTAATTGGATAAGGAGGTGTTAGGTGATGGATTTATCAACATTACAGCCGGCAGAGGGTTCAAGACAGAGCGATAATTTCAGAAGAGGCCGTGGACACGGTTCAGGAAATGGCAAGACGGCAGGTAAGGGACACAAGGGACAGAAGGCGCGTTCCGGAGCACCAAGACCTGGCTTTGAAGGCGGTCAGATGCCATTATATAGAAGAATACCTAAGAGAGGCTTCACATGCAGGAACTCAAAGCATATCGTTGCAATTAATCTCTCCGCACTTGAGAGATTTGAGGATGGCACAGAGGTATCAGTAGAAAAGCTTGTAGAGTCAGGTGTAGTCAACAATCCAAGAGATGGCGTTAAGATTCTGGGAAATGGAGAGTTAACCAAGAAGCTTACAGTAAAGGTAAATGCATTCAGTGCATCTGCCAAGGAAAAGATTGAAGCGCTTGGTGGAAAAGCTGAGGTGGTCTAGTATGTTTAAGACTTTTTTCAATGCGCTTAAGGTTAAGGACATTAGAAAGAAATTGATATTTACATTCTGGATTATGGTAGTTGTGCGTATCGGGTGTCAGATTCCTGTGCCGGGCATTGATGTTGCCCAGGTACAGGCATATTTGGCAAGTGCGTTGGGAGATTCTTTCAGCTTTTTAAATTCCTTTACAGGCGGTTCCTTTGAAAATATGTCCATATTTGCATTGAATGTTACTCCGTATATTACATCATCCATTATTATGCAATTATTGACAATTGCGATTCCGGCATTGGAAGAAATGCAGAAGGATGGTGATGACGGGCGTAAGAAAATTATTGCAATTACAAGATATCTGACAGTTGGATTGTCTGTATTGGAGGCATCCGGTCTGGTAATAGGCTTCAGCCGTGAAGGGCTTTTGACGGTAGAGAATTTCTTTGGTGCACTTATTATTGTAGTTGTATTAACTGCAGGAAGCTGTGCAGTTATGTGGCTTGGTGAGCGAATTACAGAACGGGGCGTGGGGAACGGTATTTCTATCGTGCTGTTGATTAATATTGTGTCGAGAATGCCGAGTGATTTCTCTAACCTGTACACACAGTTTGTACACGGTAAGGATACTGTAAAAGCGGTGGCAGCTGCAATTGTGATTATCGCTGTGGTTGTTATAACGACCATGCTGGTTGTTATGCTGCAGGATGCAGAGCGCAGGATTCCGGTACAGTATGCAAAAAAGACGCAGGGACGCAAGCTGGTAGGCGGTCAGGCCTCCTACATTCCGTTAAAGGTAAATACGGCAAATGTGATTCCGATTATTTTTGCAAGTTCACTGTTATCGATTCCGTCTATTATCGTGAACCTGTTTAATATTCATACAAATGAGTTCTGGTCAAAGGTAATGATGGGCATGAACCAGAATTATTGGTTTAATTCTTCATATCCGTATGCATACATCGGATTGGCAGTCTATATCCTGTTGGTAATTATGTTTGCATATTTCTATACCTCCATTACATTTAACCCGATGGAGGTAGCAAATAACATGAAGAAGAGCGGAGGCTTTATACCGGGCATCAGACCGGGCAAGCCAACCCAGGATTATCTCAATAAAATACTGAACTACATTGTATTTATCGGTGTAGTCGGTTTGATTATCGTAGCTATGATTCCGATTTTCTTTAACGGCCGGTTTGGTGCAAATGTATCTTTCGGCGGCACTTCACTGATTATTATTGTGGGTGTTATCATTGAAACGGTAAAGCAGATTGAGTCCATGATGCTGGTACGTCATTATTCGGGCTTTTTGAATGATTAATATCGTCTAAGCTGTAGAGCTGTCTACAGCTTATTCGTGTCTAAGGAAATGAAAAAATAGGAGTGTAGAGCCAAAAGGGAGGTATATATATGAAAATTATTATGTTGGGTGCGCCGGGCGCAGGTAAGGGAACACAGGCAAAGATGTTGGCTGCAAAGTACAATATTCCGCACATTTCCACGGGGGATATCTTCCGGGCAAATATTAAAAATGGAACGGAGTTAGGCGCAAAGGCAAAGGAATATATGGATAAAGGACTTTTAGTGCCGGATGAGCTGGTAGTAGACCTTGTCATTGACCGTTTTAAGGCGGATGACTGTAAGAATGGTTATATTCTTGACGGGTTTCCGAGAACGATTCCGCAAGCCGAGGCGTTGGATAAGGCGCTTGCTGATATCGGTGAGAGCGTGGATTTTGCAATCAACGTGGAGGTGCCGGACGAGAATATTATTAACAGAATGGGCGGACGCCGTGCATGTGTAGGCTGTGGCGCTACATATCACATCGTATACAACCCGACTAAGGTAGAGGGCAAATGTGATGCATGTAACGCAGATTTGATTCTCCGGGATGATGATAAGCCAGAGACCGTAAAGAACAGACTGGGTGTTTATCATGAGCAGACACAGCCGCTCATTGACTATTACGCAGGAAAGAGCATTATGAAGGAGGTTGACGGCACCGTTGACATGAATGATGTATTCCAGGCAATCGTCAATATTTTGGAAGCATAATTATGTCAGTACGTGTAAAGTCACCAGAAGAAATAGAATTAATGAAGGAAGCAGGCAGAATCCTTGCTCTGACCCACGATGAGCTCAGGAAAGCATTAAAACCCGGCATGACGACCCTGGACGTTGATCGTCTGGGGGAGTCAGTGATTCGGGATTTTCATTGTATCCCGTCCTTCCTCAACTATAACGGTTATCCGGCATCCATATGTGTTTCTTTGAATGATGAGGTTGTGCATGGGATTCCCAGTGCGGACAGGGTGATAAAAGAAGGCGATTTAGTGAGCCTTGATGCGGGAGTTATTTACAAGGGCTATCACTCGGATTCGGCCAGAAGTTATGTTGTTGGGGAGAATGTTGAGGCGAAGCGGCTGGTTGATGTGACGAGACAGAGTTTTTTTGAAGGTATAAAATATGCCAGGGCAGGCAATCATTTAAGGGATATTGCCAGGGGCATACAGCAATACACCGAGTCTCACGGGTATTCCGTAGTCCGGCTTTTGTCTGGACATGGAATCGGAACAAAACTGCATGAGGAGCCTGTTATTTTAAATTATGTGACATGGAGGCGGGGCGTAAAGCTGAAACCGGGAATGACACTGGCGATTGAGCCGATGATTAACCAGGGAGAATTTGATGTTGTCTGGTTAGATGATGATTGGACTGTATGTACCTGTGACGGGAGCTTGTCCGCACACTATGAAAATACGGTTTTGATTACAGAGGGAGAGCCGGTCATACTTTCGAGCGCAGACGGTATTGAATTATAGGAGGATTATATGTCAAAAGCAGATGTGATTGAAATAGAAGGAAAGGTAATTGAGAAATTGCCAAATGCTATGTTTCAGGTGGAATTGGAGAACGGCCATGTCGTATTGGCGCACATCAGCGGTAAGCTGAGAATGAATTATATTAAGATTTTACCGGGGGATACGGTAACAATTGAATTATCCCCATATGATTTGACAAAAGGAAGAATCATCTGGCGTGATAAATAAAAGGGATGCCTGAAAAGCAGGGCATGCAGGTGTGGCAGAATACAACGAAAATGTAGCACGATAAATGGTAAAAAGTGCTTGCATTGTATAATGCCAGGTGTTATAATGGATTTTCGTAGTGGACTTTATGGGTCCTTTTATGCAATCAGCCCATTTTATCGGGCCGGTTACACCAGGAAAGGAGAGAATTTTAATGAAGGTTAGAGCATCAGTGAAACCGATTTGCGATAAGTGCAAAGTCATTAAAAGGAAGGGTGCTGTCAGAATCATCTGTGAGAACCCAAAGCACAAGCAGCGTCAGGGATAAATATATTCTGTGACATACAAGGTGTTTTTGTCTGAGGACATTAGGATGATAGCCCATCTGAAATAAAATGCCTTGTCTCTTGTGTATATTCCGCCGAGCAAAGGCGAGGGGGAATAACCAATTTTGAAAGCGGCTGTGGCATATAGAATTATGTCATTATTTAATATAAGAATATTAAGAAGGAGCGGATGAGCACGGCGTATGCATTTCACCCCTTGGCGATATGGTTTGTCTGAGATAGAGAGTAAGACAGCCGTTGGAGCCTTGCGGATACGGGCGTGTGATACTGCAGGAAGAAAACAATTTTTAGTGGAGGTGCAAGAATGGCACGTATTTCAGGTGTTGATTTACCAAGGGAAAAGCGTATTGAGATAGGTCTTACCTATGTGTATGGTATCGGTGTACCATCATCTCAGCGTATTCTGAAGGAAGCAAAAGTGAATCCGGATACTCGTGTACGTGATTTGACAGATGACGAGGTGCGCAGGATTCAGGAAGTGATTAATGATTCACAGATGGTCGAGGGTGACTTAAGAAGAGAGATTGCTTTAAATATTAAGCGTTTGCAGGAGATTGGATGCTATCGCGGGATTCGTCACAGGAAGGGACTTCCGGTTCGCGGACAGAAGACCAAGACAAATGCGAGAACTCGTAAGGGTCCAAAGAGAACAGTAGCGAATAAGAAGAAATAATAATTAAGACCAAGGAGGTTTTGTAATGGCTAAGGTTACTAAGAAAGTGGCTAAAAAGCGTGTGAAGAAGAATGTTGAGCACGGTCAGGCTCACATTCAGTCATCTTTTAATAATACAATTGTTACTTTAACGGATGCAGAGGGAAATGCATTGTCTTGGGCTAGCGCAGGCGGACTGGGCTTTAGAGGCTCCAAGAAGTCTACGCCGTATGCGGCACAGATGGCAGCGGAGACCGCTACGAAGGCTGCATTAGTACATGGTTTAAAGAAGGTAGATGTTATGGTAAAGGGTCCGGGCTCTGGACGTGAGGCAGCAATCCGCGCACTTTCCGCATGCGGTCTTGAGGTGCTCAGTATTCAGGATGTTACACCGGTTCCGCACAACGGATGCCGCCCGCCAAAGCGTAGAAGAGTATAATTAGGAGGTACACATAGATGGCAGTAGATAGAACACCGGTTCTTAAGCGATGCAGATCTTTAGGTATGGAGCCTCAAGTTCTCGGAATCGATAAGAAATCAAACAGGCAGTTAAAAAGAGCAAGCAGAAAAGTAAGCGAGTATGGTCTTCAGCTCCGTGAGAAGCAGAAGGCAAAGTTTATATACGGCGTATTGGAGAAGCCTTTCAGAAACCTTTATGAGGTTGCGCAGAAGCAGACCGGTCTGGCAGGTCCGAACCTGATGATTTTACTGGAGCTTAGACTGGATAATGTTGTTTTCCGCTTAGGTCTGGCAAGAACCCGTAAGGAAGCAAGACAGATTGTTGACCACAAGCATGTGCTGGTAAACGGCAAGTGCGTAAATATTCCTTCCTATAGAGTGAAGGCAGGCGACAAGATTGAAATCAGAGAAAAGAGTAAGAATTCACAGAGATATAAGGATATTTTAGATGCAACAGCCGGCAGAATGGTTCCTGCATGGTTGGAGTCTGATCAGGAGAATCTATGCGGCACAGTGCTTGAGAAGCCGCTGAGAGAGCAGATTGATGTACCTGTTAACGAAACCCTTATCGTCGAGTTATATTCTAAATAATAATTTCATTATTTATAGTATCGTCCGTAGGAGTCGGTCCCGCACATTGCGGTTCCATATGCTGGGACGTCTCTACAATGGGTTATAATCAAAAGGAGGATTCTACCATGTTTGATTTTAAAGTGCCTAAAATTGAAATTAGCGAAATGTCAGATGACAACAAATATGGACGATTTGTCGTAGAGCCTTTGGAGAGAGGTTATGGCACAACCTTGGGCAATTCCCTGAGAAGGATTATGTTATCATCATTGCCGGGGTCTGCCGTCAGTTCGATTCAGATTAAGGGTGTATTACACGAGTTTAGTTCAATTCCGGGTGTGAAGGAGGATGTCACTGAGATTGTCATGAACATCAAGGAATTGGCCATTAAGAATAACAGCGCCACCAACGAGCCGAAGCAGGCATATATTGATTTCTCCGGCGAAGGCGTGGTGACTGCCGCTGATATTCATGTTGACAGTGATATTGAGATTATTAATCCTGATTTGGTGATTGCGACATTAAGCGGGGCTGATGCCAAGCTGGATATGGAGCTTACCATTACAAAAGGCAGAGGTTATGTGGGTTCTGACAAGAATAAGTCAGAGGATCAGGCGATAGATGTCATTGCAATTGATTCTATTTATACGCCGGTGGAGCGTGTGAATATGAGCGTAGAAAATACCAGAGTCGGTCAGGTGACTGATTTTGACAAGCTGACGCTGGATGTATACACAAACGGTACATTGGCTCCTGATGAGTCTGTCAGCCTTGCTGCCAAGGTTTTAAGTGAGCATCTGAATCTTTTCATTGATTTATCTGAGAATGCGAAGTCTGCCGAGGTTATGGTGGAGCAGGAAGAAAATGAGAAGGTAAAGGCGCTGGAGATGAGTATTGACGAGTTAGAGTTGTCAGTACGTTCATTTAACTGTTTGAAGAGAGCAGGCATCAATACCGTTGAGGAATTGATTAACAAGACGCCGGAGGATATGATGAAGGTTCGTAATCTGGGCCGCAAGTCATTGGAAGAGGTGTTGGAGAAATTAAAAGAATTAGGTCTTTCTCTTAACAACAATGAGGAGTAGGACAAAGCCATACACATAAGCTGAATAATAGTAAGCAATGTGAAAAAATCTAAGGAGGAACAAGATATGGCAAAATATAGAAAGTTAGGCAAGAAGCAGGATCAAAGAAAGGCTTTATTGCGTAATCAGGTTACACAGTTAATATATAAGGGTAAAATTGTTACTACAGAGGCGAGAGCAAAGGAAGTCAGAAAGATTGCTGAGCATCTGATTACCATGGGAATTGCTGAGAAGGATAACTATGATGAGGTGACAGTTTCTGCCAAGGTTGCTGAGAAGGACAAGGACGGCAAAAGAGTAAAAGAGGTGGTAGACGGTAAGAAGGTTACCAAGTATACTACTGTAGAAAAGAAGGTTAAGAAGGATCGTCCATCAAGGTTGGCTGCAAGGAGACAGATGTTAAGGGTGCTTTATCCTGTAACTGAGGTTCCACAGGCTGCGGCAGGAAGAAAGGCCGGCACAAAGAAAGTTGACTTGACAGAGAAGATTTTTGACGAGTATGGAGCAAAGTATTCCGGACGCAAGGGCGGTTACACAAGAATCGTAAAAATTGGACCGCGTAAGGGCGACGCTGCAATGGAGGTAATCCTGGAGTTTGTCTAGGAGGCAGTAGATACCGTTTTATGATAAGGGGGTTGTCATATGACAACCCCTTTTTGTGATAAAATGATGATTATTATAGCTGCGGTATGATTATTATATATGTGATACAATAAAAAGTATGAAAAATATTATCGATGTTAGGAATTTAATATTTGAATATTTCCGCAGGAATGAAACGGGAGAGGTAGAAAACATTGTAGAGGCGCTATCGGATGTAAATCTGCAGGTGGAAAAGGGGGCCTTTGTTTCTATTGTGGGCGCAAATGGTTCCGGAAAGTCCACGCTGGCGAAGAACCTGAATGCATTACTTCTGCCCACAGAGGGAATGGTAATTGTAGATGGCAGGGATACAAGGGATGCGGACAAGCGGCTGGAGGTCAGAAAATCTGCAGGCATGGTGTTTCAAAATCCTGATAATCAGATTGTAGGGACGACTGTGGAGACGGATGTCTCATTTGGTCCCGAGAATCTTGGTGTGGAGAGTGAGGAAATCGTCAGACGGGTGGAGACGGTTCTTAATTTGGTAGGGCTGTCCAATAAAAAGCGCATATCTACAGCAAAGCTGTCAGGCGGGCAAAAGCAGAAACTGGCAATTGCGGGTGTGCTGGCAATGCGGCCGGAATGTATGATTTTGGATGAGGCCACAGCGATGCTGGATGCGGAGGCAAGGGAAAAGATAATGCGCATCGTCCACGGATTAAACAAAGAATACGGGATGACGATAATACATATAACACACTTTATGGAGGAGATTTTCGATTCCGATTATATCTATGTGATGAAGGAAGGAAAAATTGCCTGTGAGGGAACGCCGGAGCAGATTTTAGCCCAGCCGAAAAAAATACAGGAGTGTCATTTGGAATGTCCGGCAG
>CAMWOF010000001.1 GCA_947175805.1 uncultured Clostridiaceae bacterium | reverse complement strand
CTTAAAAACATGTCAATAAAGGCTTGACCTGCTGCAAGAAACAAAGCAATCGTAATCGACGTCAAAACCAAAGCCATCCAGAATTTAAACCGGAAGGTATTCCTGATTCCCTCCATATCTTTCTGGCCAAAGAACTGGGCAGTAAAAATACCCGCTCCGGATACACCCCCGAAAATGCACAGATTATAAACAAAAATAAGCTGATTTACAATCGCTGCCCCGGACATCTGCTCCGTACCAATCTGCCCAATCATAATATTGTCAAGAAGTCCTACAAAATTGGTAATACCATTCTGCAGCATAATGGGTACTGCAACTGCCAGCACCATTTTGTAAAATCCCCGGTCTCCTATAAAGCGTTGATGAAATTTGAGTTTTTTGTTGTCATTTATATTAAGACCCTTATTCATTATGGTAACTCCCTTATCAAATGAAAGCACTAACTAATGTGATGCCTGAATACTCTCAAGCATTTCCTCTGCCTTTCGGTTTAACAGCGGATTCTCATTCTTTCCCGCAATGCTCTCCAATAATGCTCTTGCTTCCTCAGTGTTGCCACGCTTTATGTATATGCGTGCCCGCAAAATTGCACCGGAACAAAAGTTCTCCAGATTATTTGTTTTCTCCATTTCTTCCAAAAGCTGCAATGCCCTCTCGGCTTCTCCATGTAATTCAGCATAAGAAGCCATAGTTTCCTTTATGGCAGATTTCAGGGTTCTGTTTTGACCATTTTCCAGATAGTCCTCAATATATTTCCTCCCCGCATGATAGTAATGATCTGCTTTCTCCGTATTTCCCATGTGATAGTAGCAGACAATGGCATTATTAAAATATAGTGCTGCCCGCATACGCATCATCTCTTTATTCAACAGCTTATATGTAAAATGTTCCGGCCAGTCTATAGGCAGTGCACCAATAATATTTTCTGCCTTTTCCAACTCATCCCGGCCAAGATAAACCGCAATCAGGGAAATATAAAGCGGCACCCTGCCAGCCTTATCCTCCTTTTTCACCACCTTAAGCAATCTCTCAACATATGCATCAGAATATATCCCCTGCGCATTTCCCAGTCTTTGCAGCTTTTCCCGTCTAACCACTGACGGCATATTCTCAGCAATACACAATACAATATAAAAACAAAATGCAAATATAAACAACTCTGCATTGGAAAAATGAAACCTTATGCACGCCCATAAGCTGATTGCTACAAATAAAATCAATTTTATCATATACCTTAAAAATTTTCTCATTTTATCTCCTCATAATTTCTTCGATAGTAAACCAACCGTCTGCCTTGATAAACTACCTGACGCTGTCATTTGCCAGTCTTTCCTTTAAGCCCTCGTCAAATACTCCGCTCCTGATCATTGCAATCTCTTCTTTATAAGGAGCATATGACACCTTCTCCTTTGTCGCCGACGGCACATATGGTGTCTCCAGAATCCTAGGCACATCAGCAAAGGCATCATCACGAATCACCTGCATTAATGCATCAAAACCAATATATCCAAATCCAAAGTTCTCATGTCTGTCCTTTCCAGCCCCGCATGGATTCTTGCTGTCATTCACATGAAATACGGCAATCTGCTCTTTGCCTATAATATGGTCAAAGCTTTCCATAACCTCATCATACTTATGAACCAAATCATATCCAGCATCATGGGTGTGACAGGTATCAAAGCATACTCTAAGTCTCTCCGGATATTTCACACCATCATAAATTCTCGCAAGCTCTTCAAAGCTCCTGCCAATCTCACTTCCCTTACCAGCCATGGTTTCCAATGCGATATTGACCGTCCCCGGCACTGCCAGCACCTCATTTAAGCCCTCTATTATTTTTGCAATTCCAACATCTACACCCTCACCTACATGAGAACCCGGATGAAGAATCAATGTATCAGAACCCATTTTCTCCGTCCGAACCAGTTCACTCGCCAAAGTCTCCACCGCTATTTCAAAGGTTTCCGGCTTCACCGCATTGGCCAGATTAATAATATACGGTGCGTGCACCACAAACCTTTCTATTCCCTGTTCCTCCATCAGTGCTCTCGCTTCAGGAATCCGAAGCTCCTCCACAGGCTTTCTTTTGGTATTCTGGGGCGCACCTGTATATAACATAAATGTATTTGCACCGTAAGAAATCGCTTCCTTTACCGAGCCTAACATCATTTCCTTACCACTCATCCCCACATGAGAACCCAATAACATATCCTTCACCTCTCCCTATTCATATCTGCCAATCGTCATAAACAGTTATTTTACTGCAAATCTATGTCCAGCTCCACCGGACAATGATCAGAGCCCATGACCTGTGTATGAATTTTGGCGTCTTGCATAGCTTCTTTCAAATCCTCCGACACACAAAAATAATCTATCCGCCATCCCGCATTCTTTGCCCTTGCCTGAAAACGATATGACCACCAGGAATACACTCCCTCCTGCTCTGGATAAAAATAGCGGAAGCTATCCACAAACCCCGCCTCTAACAGCTTTGTAAACTCCCCTCTCTCTTCATCGGTAAATCCGGCATTTTTGCGGTTAGTCTTTGGGTTTTTAAGGTCTATTTCCTGATGTGCCACATTCAAATCTCCTGTTACAATTACAGGCTTCTTCTGCTTAAGCTCACCCAAATACTCCCTAAAGTCTGCCTCCCACTGTATTCTGTAAGGCAGTCTCGCCAGCTCATTTTGTGAATTGGGTGTATAACAGGTCACCATATAAAACTGCTCAAACTCAGCAGTAATCAGACGCCCCTCATGATTATGCTCATCCTTGTGCATACCATAGCTTACCTTAAGCGGCTCCTTCTTCGTAAACATAGCTGTGCCTGAATACCCTTTCTTATCCGCATAATTCCAATACTGGTAGTAGCCCGGCAGCTCCAGCTGAATCTGTCCTTCCTGCAATTTTGTCTCCTGCACACAAAAAATGTCTGCATCTATTTCTTTAAAAAAGTCCAGAAAACCTTTCTCCACACAGGCTCTTAACCCATTTACATTCCATGAAATTAACTTCATATTGTCTCACTCCTTTTTTGCAACTAACATTACACCTTGAATCTGATTATCTCTGTCCAGTTTCAAATGCTTGGGTCTTGCACTAATCACATTCCCCTTATCATCCCATAGTCCAAATGCCTGTTGATATTGAAGCTTTGTAAAAAGTCTCTGGTAACACATCTGCAAATCATCCAATGCCTGTCCAACCCCACCATCGGCAAATAATTTTACCAAAACGTAGTACCATGCATCATATACCTGCTCCTGCCACATGGTATTAACCGCACCGACACGCTCATAAAAACCCAAACGCCTTTGGGCAATCCCGGCATCCTCCGACTTTTTTGGAATCTCCGCTTCTATAATAATACCCTGTACCTTAGGCAAATGCATTTGCAATTCACCTAAAAGCCGCTCTCCCAACCCTTGATTTCTGTACGCCGGCAGTACCGCATAATAGTTAAGCAGTGCATATGAGCAAACCTCCGGCTTCAACACCTGCATATAGGCTGCCAAATCCTCTAAATCTATATCACAGTTCATCTCATCCTGCTTCACCTCATGAGCACCTTCCGTTCCGCCATCCTGCTTCACCTCATGGGCACCTTCCGTTCCGCCATCCTGCTCTTTATCAAAAATCCCGAAAAACCATCCCTCTCCACTTGCAATCAGCTCCATTGCCGGCGGAAACGGCGGCAGCTCCTCCGGTGGAAAATCCCGTTTCATATGCTGCTCATATATAATATTAATTTCCTGTTCCGTCAACAATCTCCATATCATTTTATTTCTCCTGTCCGGTTGCGTTTTCTCATCTACATATATAGTTCCATACGGTCACAAACTCCTGACAATGCAAGTATAATGCAAATCAAACACAAGAGCATCACCATGATATATACTTCCAACTCCCTTTTGTGCCAGATAACGCTTGGTTTTCGGGGATTTATCCAGATTTTATAGTCCTGATTTTTTTCAAATCCCTCTGCACTAAAATATCCAACAGACATATATTCTTCACTATTATAATTGTATTGAAAAATCGGATAACACGAAGCCTTTTGACCTTCATATTTTGACCGATAGCCTGTACATCTCGCAATTACCGACACATTACAGCTAACACGCTGATATATTCCAAAGCCTAGTACAAACACTCCCAAACCGATTCCTAAAATCAATGCTAAAAAAGACATTTCCCCCATAATCCATCCTACTCCTTTAAGATGAGCAAACCCCTAGCTTCAACACCTGCATATAGGCTGCCAGATTCTCTAAATCTATATCACTGTTCATTTCATGGGCACCTTCAATTCCGCCATCCTGCGCTTTATCAAAGATACCGAAAAACCATCCTTCTCCACTCGCAATCAACTCCATTGCCGGTGGAAACGGAGGCAGCTCCTCCGGCGGAAAACCCCGTTTCATATGCTGCTCATATACAATATTAATTTCCTGTTCCGTCAACAATCTCCATATCATTTTTGTCTCCAGTCTGAAGTTTTATCCCTTCTGCATTTGCCCGTATTGCAAAAAATTCTTGAAAAGTTTCCGGTTCCTGAAGGATATGCTCCTTCATTTTTGCTAATCGCCTTTTCCCGACACGCCTGTCTAGCACCGCAAATATTCTCACTATCAGATTTTCACTTGCCAGGCTCTTCTCAATACTTTGATTGTCAAATTCATCAAATGCACTATAAAAGCAGCGTTGATCAAATACTCCTAACTTTAATGCAGTATCATCCATATATGCATATTCCATCTGCATCCTTTTTTCATACTTCTCATCCCTGGGAAATTGACCTGCCTTGAGCCAATAATTATTGTAACAGCCTTTGATTATGTCTTTTCCATCATATCTAATGGCTGCCCTGCCCTCATGATCCGGGCTCCGGCTGTAAGACGTGGCATAATACTGGATATGTCCACGCAAGCTCTCAGCCAAATAATCATTTTCTAATTTATTTCTAATACCGCTCCATGTAGCCATATTTATCTCCTTCCTTAAAATTACATCATAATAATCTACACTGCGGCCCGGATGTATGTATGCCTGCCAAAATTATAATCCCATACCAAGCAGCCGCTGCAAAAGTTCATTTTTGTCCAACGATTTTTCCGGGAAGATTTCCACTGCCACCCGCACCGCTACTTGTGATAATGGCATGTTTTGCAAAAACGCACAATCCTCTTCGTTCTCTATGTACTTTGCAACATTTGCGACTGCACGATTGAGAGAAACAAACAAAGGGAACAGCTTAGAAAGCTCATCCTCACTGTCGAGAATACTTGTCCCGTTGATACGCTGCTCCGCATCCGCCGTCGCTATAATCTGCATCGTGAGACGGAGCTCGCCGGTAATATCCGAGGCCTCCATCAAAACATCAGGTCGAAGCTTATACTGCTCCATAAAATACGCCTTTGCCCCATCAATATCATGTGATTTCAGATAAACCCTAAGACGCTCCTTCATCTCACGGGTTTCTGCCTTTTCTCCAATCATTCCAACCTTGCATTCACATACCTTAAGCCCTTTTTTCGTTGTCCACACAAGAAGCAAAAATTCCGAAATAAAACCAAACACTCTTTTATGGTAATCGTCTTCATCTATCTCCATATCAATTCGCTTCTGCACTTCAAAAAATATAGAAAAAAGCCACTCACAATACTCATCATAGAGCGCCTTGCTAGTCACAAACATATTGCCAAAATAAGTATCCGGACCGTTAACTAATTTTTCAAAGGTCTCATAATACTCCGGATATATCTCATGAATCACGTTTCCTGTCATATCCAATGCAGCAATATTGTGATTTGCAGAAAAACCATAGTGATAAGAATTATTTAAATGTACCTTCTTTGTCGTAATTAAATCATATTCCCTCAGAAGATTCTCATATTCCTGCTTTGTAAATACCTTTTCCTCTCCATTAATCAGGTAACGGCGATAATGGCATGTTCCGACATAATCTACATTTTTTACATTTTTCCATATCCAGTATAAACCGGTCAATTCACTGTAATAACAATTCTGAGCAGAAATATTCTCTCCGGCATCATCCCGCAGATAACCCAGATTATCATGCACTGCACTCCCCACCTGCAGCGGCTGATATGTTGCATCCTTAGGCACATCAAATTTTTTATGTGTGAGAACATATATCGTAAGGTTCATAATAAGCGCTCTCCTCTCCCAAATATACAGCCTATTTGTTCTTTTGGTATTCCTTCATAATCTCCACCGTGGCACTGGTTCCCAATCTGTCAGCTCCCGCCTCAATCATGGCTTTTGCCGTCTTATAATCCCTGATGCCGCCGGAAGCCTTCACCAGCGCTTCATCGCCCACCATCTCTTTCATCAGCTTCACGTCCTCCACTGTAGCACCGCCTGTAGAGAATCCGGTAGAGGTTTTCACATAGTTTGCTCCTGCTTCCACAGCCGCCTGACAGGCTCTTTTCTTCTCATCATCGGTCAGCAGACAAGTCTCTATAATCACCTTTAGCATAACCTCATCACCGCAGGCCTTTTTTACCTCCTGAATATCGTATAACACATAATCATCCTGTCCCTCTTTCATCGCACCGATATTCATTACCATATCAATCTCATCTGCACCGTCCTCAATTGCCAGTTTTGTCTCAGCCACCTTGGCTTTTGTGGACATTGCCCCCAGAGGAAAGCCTATCACCGTACACACATCTATTTCCGTGTCCTCCAAGGCGTCTGCCACCAGGGCAGTATAGCTGGAATTAACACATACCGAAGCAAAGCCGTAGACCTTCGCCTCCTCGCAGACCGTTCTGACATCTGCCTCCGTCGCCTCCGGCTTTAAGATTGTGTGGTCAAAATATTGTGCAAATTCCATATTGATTCTCCTTCCTATAAAGCAAAAGGCTGAGACATATTCCATCCTCAACCTCTTGCCATCATATCTTATATAGGCATAATCACGCCTGCCATTTTATTCCTCGCCGTCTTCCAGCACCGGCGCAAGCTCTTCCTCCACCGGCTCCTCGGCACTGACAGCTTCATCAAGATCGGCACCGTTCAAATCCTCGTATTGGGCTTCATCCATGCCATCCATATCGCCCTCATCAAAATCGAGTTCATCCTCCAAGTCAATGGCCTCCATATCCGTATTGAGCTTTACGGAGCGGTAACGCTTCATGCCCGTACCGGCAGGAATCAGCTTACCAATCAGCACATTCTCCTTTAAGCCAATCAATGGGTCAATCTTACCCTTAATGGCAGCCTCCGTCAGCACCTTCGTTGTCTCCTGGAAGGATGCCGCTGACAGGAAGGAGCTGGTAGCTAAGGACGCCTTTGTAATACCCAGCATCACCTGCGTACCCTGAATCGGCTCTAGACCTTCCTCACTCAATCTTGCATTCGTCTCCTCATAATCCAGGACGTTAATCAGTGAACCCGGCAGATAATCAGAATCCCCGCCGTCTTCCACTCTGATTTTCTTTAACATCTGGCGGACAATGACCTCAATGTGCTTGTCATTGATATCCACACCTTGCAGACGGTATACTCTCTGCACCTCGCGAATCATATAATCCTGAACAGCCCGCACGCCCTTAATCTTCAATATATCATGCGGATTGACAGAACCTTCGGTCAATTCGTCACCGGCCTCTAAGGTTTGACCGTCAAACACCTTGATACGGGAGCCGTAAGGAATCAGATATGCCTTCGCCTCACCTGTCTCCTTGTTTGTAACAACAACCTCGCGTTTTTTCTTGGTGTCGTTGACCTGGACATCACCGCCAAATTCTGTAATAATCGCAAGTCCCTTCGGCTTACGCGCCTCAAACAGCTCCTCCACACGCGGAAGACCCTGTGTGATATCGCCACCGGCAACACCACCGGTATGGAAGGTACGCATGGTAAGCTGGGTACCCGGCTCACCGATGGACTGGGCTGCAATAATACCGACAGCCTCACCAACCTGCACTGCCTGACCGGTTGCCATGTTTGCACCGTAGCACTTTGCACAGATACCGATATGAGAGCGGCAAGTTAAAATCGTGCGAATCTTCAGTCTCGTAATCGGATTGCCCTTTTCATCCACGCCATTTTTCATTATATTGGCGGCACGTTTCGGCGTAATCATATGATTTACCTTTACAATCATATTACCGTCTTTATCATAAACAGATTCTGCGGCATATCTGCCGGTAATTCGCTCCTCTAAGCTCTCAATGACCTCGTTGCCCTCCATAAAGGCCTCAATCACCATACCTGGATGCTCATCCGTTCCTGCACAGCAGTCCACCTCACGGATAATCAAATCCTGGGATACATCCACCAGACGTCTTGTCAGATAACCGGAATCCGCCGTACGGAGTGCCGTATCCGACAGACCCTTGCGGGCGCCGTGGGCAGAAATAAAATACTCCAATACATCCAAGCCTTCACGGAAGTTTGACTTAATTGGCAGCTCAATGGTACGTCCCGTTGTATCTGCCATCAAACCACGCATACCCGCCAGCTGTTTAATCTGCTGGTTGGAACCACGGGCGCCAGAATCCGCCATCATATAAATGTTATTATATTTGTCCAGACCGTCTAACAATGCCTTGGTCAGCTTCTTATCCGCTGCCTCCCAAGTCTTAATCACTGCCAGATATCTCTCCTCCTCGGTCATCATACCACGGCGGAACAGCTTTGTAATCTGATCAACCGTATTCTGTGCCTCCTGAAGAATATCCTTCTTTGCCTCCGGCACCGTCATGTCGGAAATCGATACCGTCAGAGCGCCTCTGGTAGAATACTTGTAACCCATGCTCTTGATATCATCCAACACCTCGGCGGTCCTGGTTGCACCGTGAATATTAATGCATTTATCAAGAATCGTCTTTAACTGCTTCTTACCAACAAGAAAATCTATCTCCGGCTTCAGTTCATTTCCGGCAATGCTTCTATCCACAAAGCCCAAATCCTGCGGAATAATCTCATTAAAAATAAGCTTTCCAAGGGTGGACTCAATAACATCGGAAATCCGATTACCTGCAGCATCCACGCCCTGATAGCGCACCTTAATTCTTGAGTGCAGGGTAATTTCCTTGTTCTCGTATGCCAAAATCGCTTCGTTCTCGGACTTGAAGAACTTGCCCTCACCCTTATCGCCCTCCTTGTCCAGCGTAAGGTAGTAAATACCCAGCACCATATCCTGGGAAGGCACTGCCACCGGCGCACCGTCTGAAGGCTTCAGCAGGTTATTCGGCGACAACAGGAGGAAGCGGCACTCTGCCTGTGCTTCCACAGAAAGCGGCAGATGCACAGCCATCTGGTCACCATCGAAATCGGCGTTAAATGCCGTACATACCAACGGATGCAGTTTAATCGCCTTACCCTCTACAAGAATCGGCTCAAATGCCTGAATACCCAGCCTGTGCAGCGTTGGAGCACGGTTTAACATTACCGGATGCTCTTTAATAACATCCTCCAACACATCCCAGACTACAGGATCTAATTTTTCCACCATCTTCTTGGCAGACTTAATGTTATGGGCAATCTTCTTTGCCCATATTTCCTTCATAACAAACGGCTTGAACAGCTCAATCGCCATTTCCTTCGGCAGACCGCACTGGTAAATCTTAAGCTCAGGCCCCACCACGATAACCGAACGTCCGGAATAATCCACACGCTTACCAAGAAGATTCTGACGGAACCGTCCCTGCTTACCCTTTAACATATCAGACAGAGACTTTAAGGCTCTGTTGCCCGGACCTGTAACCGGTCTTCCACGCCTTCCGTTATCAATCAGCGCATCCACTGCCTCCTGCAGCATACGCTTCTCATTTCTGACAATGATATCCGGAGCGCCCAACTCCAACAGACGCTGCAGTCTATTATTACGGTTAATAATACGTCGATACAAATCATTTAAGTCAGAGGTGGCAAAACGTCCGCCGTCCAACTGCACCATCGGCCTGATATCTGGCGGAATCACAGGAATCACATCCATAATCATCCACTCCGGCTTATTGTCAGAATTCCTGAAGGCCTCAATGACCTCTAACCGCTTAATTACCCTAGCCCGCTTCTGACCGGTAGATTCCCGAAGCATCTTCTTAAGCTCTGCAGCCTCAGCCTCAAGATCTATTGCCTGCAAAAGCTCCTTTACCGCCTCTGCACCCATGCCGACACGGAAGCTGCCGTATCCAAATTCTTCCTCCGCATCCCGATACTCCTTCTCAGAGAGCACCTGCTTGTATACCAGGTTTGTATTTCCCGAATCCAGCACAATATAAGACGCAAAGTATAGTACCTTCTCCAGAACCCTCGGAGAAATATCCAAAATCAGACCCATGCGGCTCGGTATTCCCTTAAAATACCAGATATGGGAAACCGGCGCAGCCAGTTCAATGTGTCCCATCCGCTCCCGGCGAACACTAGCCTTTGTGACCTCAACGCCGCAGCGGTCACAGACCACACCTTTATAACGAATCTTTTTATATTTACCACAATGACATTCCCAGTCCTTGCTTGGTCCAAAAATCTTTTCACAGAACAATCCGTCCCTCTCCGGCTTCAAGGTTCTGTAATTAATGGTCTCCGGTTTTTTCACTTCGCCGTGCGACCACTCCCTGATTTTTTCCGGAGATGCAAGACCAATCCTAATTGACTCAAAATTAACCGCCTGTTCAGCTTCCTGATCTTTTAAATTTGACATTTTGGCTCTCCTTCCATCTATCGACTATAGCTCGTCATCAAAGTATCCATCGTCCCCTACTTCAATGTCTACATATTCATCATTTTCTATCTCGCCAAAGCCTTCCACATCCTCCTCATCCTCGAATGTAGAGCCGTCACCCTCAATGACATCTCTTAAATCAGGATTTGCAGGCTCCTGGGTCTCACCCATCTGGCACTCTCTGCCACTCTCATCCAGCAGACGTACATCCAGGCCTAATGACTGGAATTCCTTTAACAGTACCTTAAATGACTCAGGAATACCCGGCTCATTAATATTGGCGCCCTTAATAATTGCCTCATAGGTCTTGACACGCCCTACCACATCATCGGATTTTACAGTCAAAATCTCCTGTAATGTATAGGATGCGCCGTATGCCTCAAGAGCCCAAACCTCCATCTCACCAAAGCGCTGTCCACCGAACTGTGCCTTACCACCAAGCGGCTGCTGGGTTACCAATGAATACGGCCCCGTAGAACGGGCATGAATCTTATCGTCAACCAGGTGATGCAGCTTCAAATAATGCATAAAGCCGATGGTAACCGGATTATCAAACTCCTCGCCGGTTCTTCCGTCTCTCAGCCTCACCTTACCGGTTCGGTTAATCGGAACACCCTTCCACTCCTCCCTGTGGTCACGGTTCTCATAGAGGTAATCCATAACCTCATCCGCCGTACAGTCTCCCCAGCGGGACTTGAAGGTTTCCCAATCCTCATTGGCATAATCATTCGCCATCTCCAGCGTATCCATAATATCAATCTCATTGGCGCCATCAAACACAGGCGTGGATACATTAAAGCCCAGCACCTTTGCCGCCAAAGACAGATGAATCTCCAGCACCTGCCCGATATTCATACGGGACGGCACACCCAATGGATTCAGCACGATATCGAGCGGACGCCCGTTCGGTAAAAACGGCATATCCTCCACAGGTAAAATACGGGAAATAACACCCTTGTTACCATGACGTCCCGCCATCTTATCACCCACGGAAATCTTCCTCTTCTGCGCGATATATACACGGACGGATTTATTTACGCCCGGCGGCAGCTCGTCTCCATTCTCTCTTGTAAATACCTTTGTATCCATGACAACGCCAAATGCACCGTGAGGAACTCTGAGGGATGTATCACGAACCTCCCTTGCCTTCTCACCGAAAATCGCGCGCAAAAGCCTCTCCTCTGCAGTCAGTTCTGTCTCTCCCTTCGGAGTTACCTTTCCAACAAGAATATCGCCGGCACGTACCTCAGCGCCAATGCGGATAATACCGTTTTCATCTAAATCCTTCAACACATCAGGTCCCAGACCTGCCAAATCTCTCGTAATCTCCTCGGCTCCCAGCTTCGTATCTCTGGCCTCAGCCTCGTACTCCTCAATATGGACAGAAGTATAGACATCCTCCTGTACCAGCCGCTCAGAAAGCAAAACTGCATCTTCGTAATTGTAGCCCTCCCATGTCATAAAGCCAATCAAAGGATTCTTGCCCAATGCAATTTCTCCGTCTGCGGTGGAAGGACCGTCCGCAAGCACATCGCCTGCTTCCACCCGGTCTCCCTTAAACACAATCGGTCTCTGGTTCATGCAGTTACCCTGATTGCTTCTGGAGAACTTAATCACATGGTAGGTATCCCTGCTGCCGTCATCACATTTTACTACAATCTCTGTGCTGGACGACTTCTCTACGATACCTCCGTGCTTTGCCACAATACATACGCCGGAATCCACAGCTGCCTTTGCCTCCATACCTGTACCGACAACCGGAGCCTCCGTGCGAAGCAGCGGCACCGCCTGACGCTGCATGTTAGAACCCATCAACGCACGGTTCGCATCATCATTTTCCAGGAACGGAATCATGGATGTCGCCACAGAAAATACCATCTTCGGAGACACGTCCATCAAATCCACCTTTTTCTTGGAAAACTCAGAGGTGTCCTCGCGGAACCGCCCTGATACATTGCTCTTAACAAATCTTCCCTTCTCATCTAAAGGCTCATTTGCCTGTGCAACAACATAATTATCCTCTTCATCTGCCGTCAAATAAATAACTTCATCTGTTACCACCGGATTCTCCGGGTCGCTCTTGTCAACTTTCCGGTACGGTGCTTCCACAAATCCGTATTGATTAATTCTCGCATAGCAGGCCAGTGAATTAATCAGACCGATATTCGGACCTTCAGGAGTCTCAATCGGACACATTCTGCCATAGTGGGTGTAATGCACATCACGAACCTCAAAACCTGCACGATCTCTGGAAAGACCGCCCGGTCCCAGCGCAGAAAGACGTCTCTTGTGGGTCAGCTCAGAAAGCGGATTGTTCTGATCCATAAACTGCGACAGCTGTGAACTTCCGAAGAACTCTTTGACCGCAGCAGTCACCGGCTTAATGTTAATCAGAGACTGCGGCGAAATCGTCTCGATGTCCTGGGTTGTCATTCTTTCCCGAACAACTCTCTCCAGTCTGGACAATCCGATACGGTACTGGTTCTGTAAAAGCTCGCCCACCGCACGAATACGGCGGTTGCCCAAGTGGTCGATATCATCGTCATTTCCAATCTCATACTCTAAATGCATATTATAATTTACCGAAGCAAAAATATCCTGCTTCGTGATATGCTTCGGAATCAGCTCGGATAAATTCTTTCTGATTGCCTTTTTCAAGTCCTCGTCATTGTCATTGTCCTTTAAAAGCTGCTCTAACACAGGATAAAAGACGTCCTCTGTCACGCCTGCCTCCAGCGGGTCAAAGCCCACATAGCCAGACATATCTACCATCATATTGGACAGAATCTTGACATTTCTCTCCTCCGTCTGAATCCATACATAAGGAACTGCCGCATCCTGTAATGCTTTTGCACTCTCCCGTGTCAACCTGTCCCCTGCGGAGGCAAGCACCTCTCCAGTGGCAGGGTCAACCACATCCTCGGATAAAACCTGTCCCGCCAGACGGTTCCTCCATGCCAGCTTCTTGTTAAACTTATAACGGCCTACCTTTGCCAAATCATATCTTCTGGAATCAAAAAACATACCATTAATCAGGGATTCGGCACTTTCCACCGCCAGCGGCTCACCCGGACGGATTTTTTTGTATAACTCTAATAAGCCATCCTGATAATTATCGGATGGGTCTTTCTCAATACTTGCTAAGATCTTCGGCTCCTCGCCAAACATCTCAATAATCTCCGCATTGCTGCCCAGACCAAGGGAACGCAGCAACACCGTAATCGGAACTTTTCTTGTTCTGTCTACACGCACATAAAACACGTCATTGGAATCCGTCTCATACTCCAGCCAGGCGCCTCGATTCGGAATTACGGTACATGAATATAAGGTCTTGCCAATCTTATCATGTCCGATAGCATAATAAATGCCTGGGGAACGAACCAACTGGCTGACAATTACCCGCTCTGCGCCATTAATTACGAAAGTACCCGTCTCCGTCATCAGCGGCAGGTCGCCCATAAAAATATCATGCTCTTTAATGCCGTCGCCTGTCTCCGTATTCCGTAAGCGTACCTTTACCTTCAACGGCGCTGCGTATGTGGCATCCCGCTCCTTACACTCCTCAATCGAGTACTTTACATCATCCTCACACAGCTGATAGTCAACAAACTCCAAGCTTAACTGCCCGTTAAAATCTGTAATCGGAGAAATGTCGTTAAATGCCTCGCGCAGCCCTTCCGAAAGGAACCATTGGTATGAATTCTTCTGTACTTCGATGAGGTTTGGCATCTGAAGTACTTCTTTTTGCCTAGAATAACTCATACGAACTCCCTTACCGGTACTAATAGGACGGATTCTGTTTTTTTCCATTGACGTTTTCACCCCTTGAAAATTAATATATATACAACAAAAGTCATACATTTTGAAGTCACATTAAGGCAGTTCTACCCATAATAGTGACATTCTATAATAATATCACAGGTTGTCAACGGAGTCAACTATTTCTGGAAAAATTTTTCAGCCCTGGAACGGGCATATTTTATGTATACAAACAGATATGTTATATATAAGAATTAAAACCAGCTTTAAAATGCGGAAAAAGGGGCGGTTCCTGCGAACGCCCCTGTAATCACCGTAAATATATATTACTTGAGAGTAACCTTTGCACCCTCTGCCTCAACCTTAGCCTTGATATCCTCAGCCTCTGCCTTAGAAGCACCCTCCTTAATCATCTTCGGAGCGCCGTCAACAACTTCCTTTGCCTCCTTCAGACCTAAGCCGGTAACCTCACGGACAACCTTGATAACCTTAACCTTGTTCGGGCCAACCTCTGTTAACTCTACGTTAAACTCATCCTTCTCCTCAGCTGCACCCTCAGCTGCGCCTGCACCTGCTGCTGCAACTACAACGCCTGCTGCTGCAGAAACGCCGAACTCTTCCTCACATGCCTTAACCAGGTCATTTAACTCTAAAACGGATAAACCCTTAATTACTTCAATGATTTCTTGTGTTGTCATTTTTTAATCCTCCTAAATTAATTAATATAATGTTCAATCTACTCCCATGATTACGGGAACGGTTTCCATGCATCCCAAACGGTATGCGTGCTGATTAGACAAAACTATGCCTCCTGCTTCTCAGCAATCTGCTTAATAACACGAGCAAAGTTTGTAATCGGTGACTGCATGCTTCCAAGCAGCTTGGACAGCAATTCTTCTCTGGATGGGATGTTTGCAATAGACTGAATCGCCTTGTTGTCATAGTAGGTTCCCTCAACAACACCGGACTTAATCTCTAATGCATCTGCGGTCTTTGCTGCCTTTGCAAGAATTCTTGCAGGCGCGGTTGCATCTGTCTTAGATACTGCAATCGCCGTAGGACCTTCCAAATCACCGGACACCGACTCAAAGGCTGTACCTTCCACTGCACGCTTAATCAATGTGTTCTTGTATACCTTATATGTGACACCTGCTTCTCTTAAATCCTTACGAAGCAAAGTGTCCTGGGCAACGGTAAGACCACGGTAGTCCACCAATACCATTGACTGTGCGCCGTCAAGCAACTCCTTAATCTCGTCAACCACCGGCTGCTTTAATTCAACTTTCGCCACGATAGTGCACCTCCTTATTTTATTCTTGCCTGCGGGAATACGCCCCCACAGACGAATGACTGCACTAAGAACAATAAATATAAGAAAGCCCCGTGTCAAAGACCGGGGCATAGATATCATCACATATATCTTCCTCGGTAGGCGTTATACTTATGCCCGCAGGCACCTACTGTCTTCGGCAGTTCATCGGCTAATACATTATCACAACCAAAAATGAAAGTCAACTATTTTTTTGAAAACCACTTTTTAACCAATCTTGAATACTAATTTTTCAGGCCCATTTCCGACCAATTTTTGGATACCAATTTTCACAGATATCCCTAAGAAAAAAAATCTATTTTTGTTCATTTTCCCACCTAGACATATCGGCAAATATATTATATAATGAAGACACTTATAAAGATTTTTATATGGATGTAAAAATCAGGTTCAAATTTATTCTACATGAATACCAACCAGGGAAGGAGGGGTTATCATGATTGATTATAATGTTTATAACCATTATAGCATGACGTATTTGCCAAAGACAAATACGAAGTACGATACGCATAAATCCAACGAATTAAAGAACATATATAAGAGCATGGTCAGCCACAACAAGCAGTCCCCTCTTTATAAGTTCAGTATGTCGCAGGAAACGCAGGATTATGCTTTGAGTATCAAGGACGCTGCTATTAATCTGAAAAATATTTCCAATTTCCTGAGCGATGATGTGGACACTGTTTTTAATAAGAAGATTTTTGAATCCTCAAACGAGGATATTCTGGATGTGCGGCTGCGGACAGACAATTATTCCAATGTGCCGGAGCAATTAAGCCTGCGCATAAGTCGGTTGGCGGACAGCCAGATTAATTCGGGACAGTATGTAAAATCACAAAGCAAGGGGCTTGCTAACGGCTCCTATGATATACATTTGATTACCTCGAAGAGTGACTACCTGTTCTCCTTAAAGCTCAATGCCTCTTCAACTAACATTGATGCACAGCATAGCCTTGCTGATGCTATTAACCAGAACCATACCGGCATCAGTGCCAGAGTTGATGTCAAGGGCAATGAAAGTGCACTGATATTAGAATCACAGTTTACCGGTAAGGGTTCCGTAGAGGATGGGCTGCAATTTGCTTTTGAGGAGGATAACCCAAACCAGCCTCTCATTAATTACTTTGGACTAAATCATGTGTCGAGACAGCCGGAGAATTCTGTCTTTACCATTAACGATGAGACCCATACCTCAGCGACCAACAGTATTTCCATCAACAATGCCATTGAGATTGATTTACTGTCCGCTTCCGAGGAGGAGGTTTCCCTGCAGATGCAGCCTGACACAGGAGAGATTATCAACAAGATACACGACTTCGTTGATTCCTATAATCATTTGGTCGGTCTTGCCGTTAATAATCTGGATAACCAACGCAGCGCAAGGAAGCTTTTGACAGATATCTCCCAGATTACAAGAAAGCACGCCAATGTATTAGAGGCCTCCGGTCTTGCAGTCAACGCAAAGGGATATTTAGAGACAGAGGAGGCGCTGCTTACCCAGAGCACCAAAAACGGGGAGTTCCAATCCCTGTTTGATGATATTTCAGACTTTAAGAGTGATATCATCAAGACAACGGATGCGCTGAATCTTGACCCTCTGGCTTATGTGGATAAGGTAATTGTGACCTACCCGAATACCGCAAAATCACTACCGAATCCTTATATGCCATCCATGTACAGCGGTCTTTTGTTTAACGGTTATGCATAGGGTACACAGCATTGTACCTGTCAGAACATGCAGACTATACGCAATATAATACGGGCAGTCAAAGGTGATATACCTTCCAGACTGCCCGTTTTTTAACCCTATATCGTACCCATTTTATCTAAAATTAGATATCCCTCAATAGCAAATCTTTGATTGCACAGCATCTACTGCAACCTATTTGACCCAAAATCAGATATCCCTCAAAAGTGTCTCTTTTGCAGCGCTTTCCAGCACACTCAAAAACGGAACGAATTGCAGTTCTAAGCACTCAGCAATCTGCCAGTCATCCCCCTGCTTCAGCACCTGTCCCAGCTCATTTACCGATGCGGTCATCTGCTTCTTATCCACCACTCTGCGGTCTATATTTATGAGCTTCTCACAGCAGTTATACATTTCAATCTCCCAGTTAATGCCCAGAATAATCAAATTTAAAATCTCGCCGGTGTCCTTTTTTCTTCCCAGCTTCAGCTCGTCTATAATCTCCTGCACAGCCGGCAAAAGCTTCTGGCTGTAATCAATCACCTCTCTGAGCCCTTTCATTTGCAACTTCACATAATCCGCCATAGAATCCCCTTCTCCTTTCCACTAGACGCACATCCTCTTTGGTTATATTAATTCAGTATTCATATGATATCTTTACCGCTTATCCAACAGCACCAAAACATCGCCCTCCCGCAGGCAGGTCTCCCCCTCCGGCCTGATTATCCTGTGTTTTCTGCGAATCATGATAATAAAAGTCTGTCTTGATATGTCCAGATTTTTTATTTTCTTTTTTATCCACGGGTGGCTGGCCTCCAGTGTTACCTCCTGGATGGCGGAATCTACGCTCTTGTTGCTGGTGCTCACCAGCAAGAGGCTGTCCCCCTTGTGAATCACCAGGGAAGCGTAAGGAGTCAGTATATCCTCCCCTCTTAACAGCACCGCCATATAAAGCCCCTCCGGCAAATCAAGCTCGGAGAGCGTGCGGTTAATAAAGCTGTGCCCTTCCGGAATATCCAAAACGACAAACTCCGCATTTTTTTTGGAGTAGCTGCCGGTCTTAATCTTCGTGTAGCGCTCCACAAAGCCTGCGCTGATAATACCGGTGGGAATCGCTACCATACCCACCCCTAGAAATGCAATAAAGATAGCTAGTATGCGCCCGCCAATCGTAACCGGATATATGTCCCCATAGCCCACCGTAAGCAGAGTGGACACCGACCACCAGATACCGGAGAAAGCATTTTGAAAATTTTCCGGTTGGGCGTCATGCTCTAAACTGTACATACACATGGAGGACGCCAGCATGAGCACAATAATCATAAACACCGAGGAAAAAATCTGGTTCTTCTTATCCCGTAACACATCCGTTATCACATTGAAAGCGTCATAGTGGGAATTTAGCTTGAACAGACGCATGATTCTGACCACCCGCAGCATCCTGAGCGCCACAAACCCATTGGTAAAAAGAAAAGGTACAAAGTAGGATATGATAGTCAGCAAATCCACAACGCCATAAAAGGAAACTATATACCTTCCCACTGCCGCTAAAGGCGTCATTCCCTCATACAGATAGCCGGCAGTCCATAGCCGCAAACCATATTCAACCGTAAAAATAATAATTGTCACAAGCTCCACGGTGCCCAGTATGGGGCGAAACTCCGCCAGAGCATCAAAGGTTTGAAGAAATGTGACGCTGATGCTGACAATAATCAGAAAGGATATCACAAGATCGAACACGCTGCTGGCAAAATCTGTCTTATTTCCTATCTGAATGATATCAAAGATTCTTTTTTTTACCCTTTCATATTTACTCAAAGCTCGCTATCCTCTTTTTTAAAATCCAACCATGAGCGTCACACTTTGCGAGGCTGCCCGTGTTCGCACAAATATAACAGCAAAACCCCTGTATATTTTACAATTATATCAAAATTCTCAATTTCTGTATAGTATTTTATGTCTTCTTAAATATTATCAGTCATAACGGAGTTTTCTATTATTTTATTTCTTTATATGTGTATAATTCATCATCCTGTAATTTGCCATTTCCTCGTAGCCGGTTCCCGGTCTGCCATAATTTGCATAGGGATGAATGGAAATCCCCCCTCGTGGGGTAAATTCCCCGCGCACCTCAATGTAGCGCGGCTCCATCAGCTTAATTAAATCCTTCATGATAATGTTAACACAGTCCTCATGAAAATCTCCATGGTTTCTAAAGCTGAATAAATACAGTTTTAATGACTTGGACTCCACCATCCTCTGATCCGGAATATAAGAAATGTATATGGTGGCAAAATCCGGCTGTCCCGTAATCGGACAAAGGCTGGTAAACTCCGGACAGTCAAAGGTTACAAAATAATCGTTTTCAGGATGTTTGTTTTCAAAAGTCTCCAATACCTCCGGTGCATAGTCCATACGGTATTCTGTTTTATTCCCCAATTGCTTTAACGCTTCGTTTTCTCTGCTCATATGAAACTCCTTTCGTCTTTTGGCCCGGTGCCGGTGCGGTTTGCTTCCCCCAGCTCCATGGGCTTTAACCTCCTGGCAAGGTATATAAACGGTGTATCGCAAAGCGCCACTAACGCCTTAAATAGATAATTTGTAAACATAATCTGGAAAAATACTTCCATCGGCATCGTCCCGAGAAATGCAATGCTGACAAATATCACGGAATCAGCAAGCTGGGAAACCAGCGTAGAGCCATTGTTGCGCAGCCACAATCCTTTTGGGGTATCTCCGCTTTTCTTCCATATCCAGTGATAGAGTGTCACATCCAGCCGCTGGCTGATGACATAGGATACCAGGCTCGCTGTGGAAATCCTCGGAACCATGCCGAATACCACCGCCAGAGACGACTGAATATAATCCGTCTCTGCCGGCACAAACCAGAGCGTAATCTGTGTGCCGAACAGCCAGAGTATATTGACAAACACACCCAGCCAGACCGCCTTTGCCGCCACTTTCTTCCCGTACTTTTCCGAAAGGATATCCGTACAGAGGAAGGTCGCCGCATAAAGCACCGGCCCGGCAGTGGTGGTCAAACCGAACAGTGTGATGGACTTGCATACCTGAATGTTGGATAAAATCGTGGCAAAGCATATGTAGGCGAAAATTCCCGTTTTCCCAAACAGCTTATAGATGGCAATCACCGATGCCAAAAAAAACAGTACCGATACAAAAAAAATCAAAATATTCATAATACCCTCCGATTTGTAATGCTGTGAGCAGGCTGCCCGCAGCAAAACCCGGGCAAAACAATTGCGCACAAAAACAACGCACGGAAAGTACTTGAAATCCGATTGCTTTTTTAATCCCCTAGTTTTGTTTAAAGACAGGATGGTCACGAACTGTCTGATATCATTTGACTCTTATATTACACCATTCCCACAGTCTTTGGCAAGAAAAATATGTCCATAACCTTGTCTACAAATATATCCATAGCCCTGCCTTCGGCTTGTCCGGCAGGCATTAGCTAAACACGCCTTTAAAGGCCCGGTAGGTTTTTGCCATGCCCGTCTTTAAATCCGTATAAGAAATGCCTAACTCCCGCCTGCTCCTTTCATTTGAACACAGGAGAGTTTCTGCTGCCGTCAGAGGAAAAGGCAGGAGAGTCCCCTGCGCCATGGCTGCAGCCACAGTCATAGGCTGCTCTTTCACCTCCACATCCTTTGCCGAAAACAACGCATCATAAAACATATCATAATCTGCAATCTCATTACCGCACAGGTTATACGCCTTCCCATATGCCGTCTCATTTAATAGGCATTTGACAATCGCCACCGCAGCGTCCTTTACATAGACAAATTGAAATCTTCCCTCCGCATCCGTTATCCGCGGCAGCACACGCTCCTGCAGCATATGTTGAATAAACACCTGCTCCCTGGGCGCATAGTTATAGGGACCGTATAATATCGCCGGTCTTAATATCGTATAGGCAATTCCCCGCTTCTGGCAGGCTTCTATCAGCTCCTGCTCTAATGCAACCTTGCCGGCAATATATGCGCCTGCCTCTCCGGCAATACGACGATGCTCCAGAGCTGCATCCTCACGAAGCAGCTCGCATTCCTCCAAAAATCCATCCTTCCCAGGCAGCCCACAGCACCCCGGAGTCGTATCCGTCTCTGATGCAGACGTTCTCTGGTACACATCCACTGTGCTGATAAGAATATACTGCTTGATTCCTTCTGCCAAAGGAGTATCTGCCTTTGCAGACGTCGCAGCACAGGGCAGATGTTCTAACACCGTGTTCACATCCCCGGCTTCATAGGCGCAAAAGTCTACCACCACATCAGGACAAAATGGAGAACCGTCCACCGATGCCGCCGTAAAACCCTCTGCCGCCTGCTCCCACAACGCCTTATCCCGCCGATCTCCATGCAGTTCCCGTACCCCGAAATCCTTCATGGAATACGTCCCCCGGTTAACTACCATAATGTCATGGTGTTCACACGCCTGCATAACAAATACCCTGCCATAAAAATAACTGCCCCCAATTACAAGTATCTTCATACTTTTAACCTCCAAACTTTGCCTTCACACAACCACGAGCGTCACGCTTCGCGAGCCTGCTCGGGTTCGCGGGCGCGCTCGGATAGTCTTGTGCAAGCACAGACATATCCTCACTTTGCCTTCGCGCAAATGAGAGGGGCATGCCACAAAGCATGCCCCCAGATTTAAACTCCTGTCTTAAATTTTATCTCTTGTACATTAAATCTTTTTAATTTTTACCTTCTTACCCTGGCCCTTATTCTTCAAAAGCTTCTTGTAAGCTGCCAGTTTCTTGGAAGGCACCTTAATCGTTGCTGTGCTCTTGATTCCCTTGAACGCATTCTTTCCTACCTTCTTGAGCTTTGTAGACTTAATAGTAATTGTACCCAGCTTTTTACACTTGTTAAAAGCACTGCTTCCAATGGTAGTCACATTCTTCGGTATCGTAATCTTCTTTAATACCACACAGCCGTTAAATGCTTTTGTGTCAATCTTCTTAAGCTTAGAGCCAGACTGGAAGGTCACCGTTGCCAGCTTCTTACAGCCGCTGAATGTGCTGCTTGCAATGGTAGTCACATTCTTTGGTATCGCAATCTTCTTCAGAGCAACACAGTTGTTAAATACCTTTTTACCCAGCGTCTTTAGCTTAGAACCGGACTGGAAGGTCACCGTTGCCAACTTCTTACAGCCGTCAAAGGCGCTTTCCTTAATTGTCACCACTGACTTCGGAATGGTTATCTTTGTCAGGGCGGTACACTTGTAAAATGCCTTCTTTCCAATTGTCTTTACCCTTGAAGTCTTCTTAAAGGTGACTGTCTTAAGTGATGTACAGCCCTCAAAGGCACTGTTGCCAATTGTCCATGTGCAGTTGCCAATCGTTATCTTTTTGAGCTTCTTCTTATTCTTAAAGGCACCGTCTGCAATGGATACCACTCTGTATTCCACGCCGTCTACCGTGATGGTATCCGGTATGATAATCTCCTGTGCATTCGCATCCACAGAACCGGTATAGATAACTGCCGGTGAGGTATCCTTATCTTCGCTGTCAATGCTTGCCGGGTCCACCACAGTAAACTTCGCCTTGCTCTGCTCATCAGTAAACTCTGCACCTACCTCCTTCGGTTCTGGTTCTTCTGGAGTTTCTGGCGGCAGCTTAGCAATCGCCTCCGTCTTTGTCTCCCCGCAGACTGTACAGGTATAGGTCTTAACACCCTCTGCCTGGGCTGTTGCCGCAGTGGTTACCTCGCCTGCATTCCAACTGTGTGCCTCTGTCACCACATCTCCACAAGCGCAGACCTTTTTATGGGTATCCTGATCGTTCTTTATCCACTCACCATAGGAATGCCCCAGCTTGGCAATGGTTTCTTTCTTCTTGGCATCACACACCGTACAATGGTAGGTTCTGACACCCTCTGTGGCCTCCGTCGGCTCAACTGTCACCTCACCTGCATCCCAATCATGCGGTGCCTGCTGACCTGTCGGCAGACCGCAGCCATTACACATCTCCACATGAATATCTGCATTCTTCTTTACCCATACATTTTTATGCTTATGGTTTTCCGGAACCTTCGCCAGAGGTGACACCTTTGTGCCGCCACAGTCCTCACAGGTATAAGTAATCTCTCCTTCTTCCGTAGTTGTCGCCGGTTTTGTGATATAGCCTGCATCCCAATCATGCGGTGCAGTTACCGTCTCGCCACACTCACAGAGCTTTTTATGGTTCTTTTCTCCATCAGCCACCCAGTCTCCATAGGCATGCTCATGCTTTGGAATCACCTCTGTCTTTTCTGCCCCACACTTCGTACATGTGTATAATTTAGCGCCGACTGCTGCCTCCGTTGCCGGAACTGTTATCACACCATCATTCCATGTATGCTCTTCTGTCATATCCTGATCACCGTAAATACATGTGCCGATGTGATGAACGCCGTCTTCTGCTGCCTCCCATGCATCACATTCATGGGCATGCTTTTCTATCGCCTCCGTCTTCTTATAACCACATTCCTCACAGGTATATGTGATAGTACCCGCCTTTGTTTCCGTTGCCGCTGCCGTTACTTTTCCGGCATCCCATATATGATTCTCCAAAAGCATATGTCCGCAGGTAGCATCCTGGCATATCTTCATATGTTTTTGTTCATCCCTCATCTGGGCATCACCATAAGAATGAATATGATCTCCTAAAGTATAAGTCTTCTCCTTCGTCTCGCCGCAGGTCCTACATGTATAGGTAATCACACCCAGCTCATCCTCGTCTGCCTCTTTCGTTACTTTTCCGGCATCCCATGCATGCGCCTCATATATTGCATGACCGCAAACCCTACATGTCTTCTTATGATTCTCAGCGTCATCCTTTGTCCAGTAGCCAAAGCTGTGCGCCCTTGTCTCCTGATTGCCGCAGCTGCAGGTACGTGTATGGTTAATATCGTCTGATGCAATCCAATCACCAAAGCTGTGCTCGTGTGCCTCTGTGAGTTTTGGCAGTACGGTCTGCTTCACTGCTCCGCAGATGGTACACTGGTACTGCATAACACCCGTCTCCTCTATGGTTGCAGGCTTCAAAACAGTTCCCTTATCCCATTGATGCGCCGCCCTTGCCGTCACCGCACCACAACTGCACGCTTTCCAGTGATACGTCTCATTATAGGTATATTCCTCACTATATTTGTGCGTATGCGGCAGCTTCGCAAGCTCCTCTGTTTTCTCCCGGCCGCAGACAGTACACCGATAGGTCTTAATGCCTGTTTCCGTCTCTGTCGGCTCCTGGGTCACAGTTCCCGCATTCCATCTATGCGCTGCTCTGTCCGCTTCATCACCACAATTGCACACTTTCCAATGCTCAGAAGCATCAGATGTCCAATCGGTGAAGGAATGTGTATGGCTTGCCGCAAGCTTATCGATTTTCTCAGTCTTCGTCGCCTTACACTTCGTACATGTGTAGGTTCTTACACCATCTGCAGATACAGTCGGCGAAACTGTCACCTTGCCCGCATCCCATACATGCTTCTCTGTCGTGGAATTGCCGCCGCATTGCTCACATTTGCCGATGTGATTCTCCGCTCCGTCAGACGTCCAAACATAATCTGCAGAATGTTCAGCCTCCTCTTTGTACTCGCATACCCACTCATGATAATGCTTGCTGCCATCTTCTGTCGGCTGCCATTTGCCATAGCTGTGTGCGGCCTCATTTGCCCGCTTACCACAGGAACATTCATCCCAATGACCATTTGCATCGAAAGAATAGGAGCGATAAGAATGCTGCTCTATCTCTATTCTCCTGCCACAGCTACACTCCTGCCAGTGGTTGACCTCGTCTGTGCGTTTTACATAGGAATGTGTTCCAGATGACTTCTTCAAACCACAGACGCCACACTCCTGCCAATGGTTCTCTGCGTTATACACGGTCTTCCATGTATGGGTGCCTAGCTGCTTCTTGTATCCGCAGACTGTACACTCTTTCCAATGCATACCCGTCTTGTCATCAATCTGCCAATCGGTAAAGGTATGGGACTCTCTCGTCTCTACAAATTCATATCCGTCCCCGTCATCGCAGACCTCCCAATGCTCGTTTTCATCATAAGCCCTAATATGCTCATTATTCGGGTGCGGAGGCTCATTTTTCGGCAGCACCTCCTCTTTCTTCTCGCCACAGGCTATACAAGTATATATCTTCAAGCCGGTCTTTACTTCTGTCGGCGAAACTGTCACGACACCTGCATCCCAGGTATGGTCTGTTATAATCTCTCTGCCACAGTCCTCACAGACCTCCTTGTGCTGGCTCTTTCCAGTGGACACGCAGTCGCTATACTTGTGTTCTGCCGTTATTTTCGCTCCACAGTCACATAATGCGTAATGGTTATCCTCCTCCTCGTCACACAGCCATTTTCCGTATGTATGTGCCGCAACGTTATTCTTTACACCACATGCGCACTCATACCAATGATTCTGCCCATCATACTTTAATGTTTCAAATTTATGTGTTTCTACATCTGTCTTAGCGCCACAGCTACACTGTTTCCAGTGGGAACTGCTGTCAGACTTGTTTGTATTGTAGGCATGCGCTGTCTTATCTGTTTGTGCGCCACAGCTGCACTCCCTCCAATGCTCTGTCTCGTTATACACAGTCCTCGAATAATAATGTGTCGCTCTATTGATGACATCATGGCATGCACACTCATACCAATGCTCTGTCGTTCCCACCTTCTTCTCATAGCTGTGGGAGTTCTCTTCCTGATACTCACAGCCGTCAAAGGTACAAGTAGCAATATGGGTATCACCATTAATCTTCAAATCACCCAGCGTATGCTTCGCCTTATCCGTAATATCTCCGCAGATACACTCCTTCCAGTGATACGTGCCATCATACTTCGTCTCATAGGTATGCTTGCCCTCCTCATGATAGACAACCGTAATCTCGACCTCAAATACGTAACCCTTGTAAGCTTCGCTGTAAGTCAGCCCATCACTGACAATCCATTTATAATTTGTGTTTTCGTCAGGAATAAATACCGCTTTATATTTGGTATTCTCCTTTACCACAGTGGAGGCTGCAGTCAGCCACTTATAAGTACCGCCCTCTGCCTTCGGCAGCTCCACCTGTCCGATGGTATTGTCTTTATATGTCTTCAGCCCCTCCGGAATCTTTGCCGTTACTTCTTTTGGCTGTACCGTCACCGTAATGTATAGATTGACAGTAGAGTACCGTTTCGTATCTGTCGGTACATAGCTTGCGTAAAAGCTCTTGTTTCCAACATTTCCCACCGATGTTGACGGCGTCCTCCATACAAATGCGCCATTTTCATCAGACGGCAGCTTCACATCTTCTAACGTCTGCCCGTACACCGCCGTAATATCCGTTGGCGTGGTATAGCTCGGGGCAATCGTATACATGGTTATAGCAACCTTACACTCTACCCTTTTCTCTTCCTCATTCCACGTGCCGGCAGAGATATTCACTTTAGACCAATCGTAATTATCCGTATCCACCGGTGTAAAGTAAAGGTCAAACTTCTCGCCCGCAATGCATTTCTCCGTAATATCCAAGGTAGCATCCGGCCAGCTATAAGTACCCGTGCTCGGCTTCGGCATACCGTATACCTGTGACAGCTTATAGTTCGTATAGCCCCAAAGTCCTGTCGGTACAGTAAGGCTCGGCACCGCCTTTTCTATCTGTGTAAAGGTCAACTTCAGAACCGCCGTTGTCAGGTTCTTTCCGGTGACAATAATCTCCGCCGTATATGGCTCACTGCTGGCATACTTCGGCGTACCGGAAATCACACCATTACTTAAGGTTAAGCCCTCTGGAAGCGGCTTCGTACTGCTGACTGCATAAGATACCTGCCCCTCTGTTCCATCGTCATTTGTGACAACCAAATTTTTCAAATCGTAAATGGAATTATTTCTCTGGTTCACCGTCAGCTTTTCAATTGTCACCTCGCCCGGCGTAATCTCAATCTGTGACGCATCATTCTTTACGATGTTCACCTTCACCGCGATGCTCTCCTGCGGCATGGTGCCCTGCCACTGATTCTCCGTGTTTGTTCCCGTCGCCTCAGCTTCTGCAGAGCCGTAGACAACGGACTGTACATCCGCCTTCGTATAATCGCCGACGTAACCTGCCAGCGTGACAGTAAACTTCTCCCTTGCTTTCAGGTACTGGTTCTCATCCCCCTCTACACCGCTGCTATATGTGGTAGCCAGTGTTGCACCGCTTACCGCAGTCTCTGGATAATCCACAACTGCAGGATAGTAGAAATTCGTACCTGTATAGTTTGCAATGTCACCGGACAGCGTTACCGGCTTCGCCGCATAAACATTGCCAAGATTCATGTAACTGGTGTTAGTGCTCTGGTACGTTTGTTTCACCGTGCCATAGTTTACAATCTTTCCGCTATAGTTATATACTCTTGCCATCAGCTTTAAAACAGCGTCCTCACGGTTGATGAGCATGCAGGTTGCATTATTCAAGTGCAGATTATAATTCGTAGTATCTGTTGTCGAACGCAGATTTATCTCCAGTGAACCGGCATTATCCATAGTACCGCTAGTCAAATCGATATAGGCATTACCCATCCAGTTTCCGGTATTGACAGCCGTACCTCCGTTACAAACATATACACACCCATCAAAGGATGCAGAATAGTATTTACCGTTAAAGGTGCCGGAATTCTCCACCTTTCCTTTATTGATATAGACACCATGGTTCATATTCCAAGTACCGCTGTTCTCAACCACGTCATCTGCATAATTCAGGATAACCCGACCGTCTGTATTCCACTCTCCTTCATTTGTTACCTTGGCTGCTGCTGCATTCAGGTACACGATGCTGCCTGTTTTGACATTCCAGAGATTCTTATTTGAGATAGCCGCACCCTGGTACAAAGTCACCTGTTTCTCCGCATTCCATTGCCCACTGTTACTAATTGTCGCATTCGCATTTAACTGCACAGTGTTCTTTGCATTCCATATGCCCTCGTTCTCAATTGCCTCATAACAGTTAACCGGACATTCAGACGTCCAGGTTCCCTCATTTGCAACCAATGCACCTGCATATACGGTAACATTAGGAGGGTAAACATTGGTTGTATTTGTAGTAAGCGTGCCTTCATTCTCAATGATGCCATAGCAGTTAACATTTGAGGAAGTCGTCAATGCCACATTCTCCGGGATAATGAGTTTACCGTTGCTATGTATCATGAGAGTTGTTGTATTCAAATCCTCTGTCAACGTATACTCACCGGATACCCAGACAGCTCCCTTATTATACAGATATCCGCACTTTACCGGAAATTCTGAGGTGTTTGGAGTTAACAGCGCTGTTGATACCACAGATGACAGCGCATCCGGCACATACATGTATACATTCTGAATCCTACCGCTATAATACGGATACATTGCGCTGGACGAAGACATCACAGCATCTGCAGCCACATTCACGGTTAAATTCCTTATCACAGAATCATAAGCAAACTCTCTGTACGTAGTCGTGCTGTTACCCGTAGTAACATATCCATTCTGCCAATCTATATCCATATCACCTGTAATGGTAGCAAATCTTGCAAAATGGTTTTCATATTGCGGTCTCCAATTTCCTTGAATACTGTAATCCACACTGCCGGAAACCTCGGTATTATACACGCCATAGAATCTGCCATAACTATTGCCAAAGCCGTAGCTCGTGCCAGCGCCTCCTACCTGTGCATATACATTCCCTGTCACAGTACCACCCTGGGTAACCGCCATATAATATCTGCTATTGGAGCCGCCGTAAAATAGGGCATCCTTTGTGAAGGCAAAGTGTACGGTCTCCACCGATGCCGGCTCATACGCCCCATAGACATTATAATACAGAGTCCCTGCGGTACAGTATAAATTCAACTCCTTTGCAGACGCCCGGTAGCCTGCTGCCGTACAGGTATTTACCCTAGTGCCCTGCATATACAGAGACACCTTACCGTTAACCTCTGCAATTTGGCTACTGGAACTGCTATATACGCCGTAAACAGAACCGATGGTGCCTCCGTAAGCATAAATCGTAATATCCCCATCATAAGCCGCACTTGTATTCTGCCAGCCATATATCGTTACATTTGACAATGACAGCTTTGCAGAACCATTTACCTTAAAAGGCAAGTCGTTATCTGCAATACCATCATGATTCTCATCCAGATAAATATTACAATAACTGCTGCTGGATGCATCCGCATAAATAACAACAGATGTACCCTTTAAATCCAGCATACTGCCGCTTAGTGAAATCATTTCATTGATATCCCGCACAGGCTCTGCTTCTTCTACCACCGAAACTTCCAATGACGCCTCTGTCACCATGCCGTTTCTACCTGTAATCAGCAGTGTTACCGGCACAGCTCCGTTCGTTGCTGCAGACGGCGTTCCGACAATTTTGCCATCCTCCAGGCGAAGTCCTGCAGGAAGGCTGCTGCCCTTCTTGACCTGATACAGCATCTTTCCGCCATGCTCAGAATCAGTATCATTGCTAATCTCAATGGATGCAGCACAATCATACAGCGGATTTTCCGCATCGTATTTCATGTTAACCTCTGCTGTTGGAACACTAAACTTTACCTTTGCCGCAATCTCATTCGGCACATAGAATACATGGATATTCGTTGGCTTTCGTTCACTGTAAACATATTTATTATTGGTTCCCGCTCCCACGGAAATTGTCCCTAATACTGTTTCCTGGCCGTCATTCAGTCTATAATAAGCTGTATAACCCGCTACCAGTGCATAATTAAAATATGTAGATGCCGACGGAGAACCATATACCACATCCTCATAGGTCTTCACACTATTATCAAACCACGGCGCTTTCGCATTTTTCGGCAAATCCTCACAAGATATCGTCATCGGATAATAAATATAATTGAAAGTATTATCCTCTGGCAGCAGCTTTGCGCCCTCTGTCACAAAATGCGCAGAAGTACTAGAGTTGTTTGTATATGTTTTTGTACTGACTGTACCCTTGTTGTACAGATTCGTATAAGCATACTGATAAATATTCCCTGTTACGTTCAGCGTCACATCAGGATTGACTGTAACACTATGATTCTTTTGATAAGTGCCGGCAGCAATAGTAAAGTTGGTTACCGTCACATCCTTCGTCAACGTATAGTCGCCTGTCACTGTCACAGTGCCAGCCTGATCCAACCAGATGTATTGATACGTCGTACGGCTGTCACATGTGTTCAGGCTGTTCACCGTACCGGCAGCCGTCCTCTCTATGCGAATGCCCCCTGCAATCTCTGCAGTATAAGCGCCATTCAAGATTTTCACGCTGCCGCCCTGAACAGAGATATAGATATTGTCTGTTTCCTGCTCTGCGGTAACATCGCCGTTATATGCGCCATAAAGGTAATCCAACGCACCGCCCTTCATGATAATCTGCAGCGGTCTTTGGCTGTCATAATCTTTTAAGCCGTAAAGCGTATATGTGGAAAAATCGCCCTTTGCCGCCGGCTCCGCATAATCTGCCACACCATCCCTGTCTTCATCTATGTAGATTGCCGTACCTGCATCGCATGCCTCAATCAGCACCGAGCTGCCCAGACAATTGATGGTCTTTGCTTCATCATCTACAAGAATACGTCCGTCCTGATTGGTCTGAGACGCATTCCCATCGGCAGACACGATAATATTCAGTATTAGCTCCGCTGTCGTGCCATTCCTGCCTGTCACCACAAAGGTTACCTGGGTACCTGCTTCGTTCACTGTTGTCGGGGTGCCGATAAGCTTCCCATCATCTGTCAGTGAAAGCCCTGCCGGCAAAACCTGACCGTCAGCCAAAGCGTAGCCTAATTCACCCTCTGTTCCATCGTTGTAAATCATCAGCGTTGCAAAATCATACAATGGCTCTTCTGATGTATATGTGTGGCTTAGAATCGCCACCGGGTCGGCCACAGATTTGCCCACGGAAATTTTATTACCCGCACATGCAATCGTCACTGTCACCGGCTTTTCTTTCATGTCGAAAGTATATGTGGCCGTCTGACCGTTTTCCTCTTTCTTCATCTGAGAAGCAGTGGCATCCCCCTCCTGCTGGTAAGTTCCCTCTCCCAGATTGAAGCCTGCTTTCGGCACACAGCTAATGCTCGCAACCTCATTACTCTCCGCAAACACAAGCTCCGGACGAAGTGCCATAGAACCAAGGTTAGATTGTGTAATTGTGATTTCGTCCGCATTGTAATCTAACGTCACCGGATAATATTTCACCGCCATTTCATTAAATCCTGCATTTGAAATCTCTCCGCCACTCAACATATAAAAATATGTATACTCGCATGTATCCGCCACATATTCGCCTGCCAATGTCCCTTCTAACAGGATGATATTCGCAATTCTCGATGTACCACCCATGGTGAAGCCGTTAGATGCCGGCACAGTCACACCTTTAGGCACCTCGACTGACGAATTTGTGATATCTATATTC